>NZ_BAAHAR010000033.1:0-103813 GCF_054777395.1 Nocardiopsis oceani | reverse complement strand
GGAGTGGACGGTGCACGCTCCTCGTTCCTGGTGATCAGGGTGATAAGAGCCGTATGACGGGAGACTGTCACGTACGGATCTGTGAGGGCCGGGGGGTGAGATTCCCCCCGGCTACTCGGCGGGGACGTGTGGTCGGGGCCTGAAGGGGCCCTTCGGGCCCCGGCCCGGTGGGCCGGGCTTCGCCCGGTCCGGCCATGGCCGGCCGGATTCCTTCCCTTCCGCCCGGCTTGATCGGCCAGCGCGTCGCAATCCAGTGACCAGCCAGCGACGAAGAGCCCGATCAGGCCGGGCGCGTGGCCGAGCGCGTCCCACCGGGCTTTCGGTCAGGGGTGGGCCCCCTTTCCAACGATGATCTTGCCCCCAGCTCCACCCTCGACGGCCGAGGGTGGAGCTGGGGGCAAGATCATCGGGGATTAACGGGTTTCGGACGCAACGGACACCACCACCGGGCCGGTTCCGGACACCGGGGCCGCCCCCCCGGGGGGGCGGCCGCTACCCCCGGTGGAGGCACCCGGGACACCGACCCCCGCCCAGAAGCACCCGGGGGCCGGTGAGCCCCCTCCCTGGAGGCAATCTCGGCGCCCACAATGACTCCAACAGGGGGGCTCACCACGCCCCACCCCGCACCCGACCGGTCCAACAGCACCACCCGCACCCGTATGGGCCACCCCCCCACCGAGCCGCCAGACCGGTGGGACGCGCCCAGCCATGTCCCCGGCCTGCTCGGGCCCTTCGTCGCCCACCGGCCACTGGATTGCGACGCGCCTGCCGACACAACCAGACCCACGGGAAGGAATCCGGCCGGCCACGGCCGGACCGGGCCGCAGGCTCGGGGCAGTTCCCGGCCGAAGGCCGGTCCCGTCGCCACCCCGACCACATGCCCCCCGTTTCCTGACTGCCGCCGACCCGCCGTCGCAGCGAAGCGGGTCAAGGTGGAGCGCCCCTCGACAGCGCGCCAGCGCTTCGACGGCGACGACCTTGACGCGCGCAGCGGAGACGGCCACCATCAAGCGGCAGGAAACGGGGCAACCCGCACCCGCAGAGAACCCCACGGCCACGCAGGACCGAACGCACCTGCGGGGAACCTCCCGCACCTGCGGGGAACCTCCCGCACCTGCGGGGAACCTCCCGCACCCGCTGGGAACCTCCCGCACCTGCGGGGAACCTCCCGCACCTGCGGGGAACCTCCCGCACCCGCGGGGAACCTCCCGCACCCACGCGGAAAGGGGCACACCCCAAGGGCAGGAGAACCCAACACCCTGTGTCAGAAGGCTCTCAGAACAGCCCATGAGGGCGCTTCCCCGTCGCGGTTACGGTCGCCGGGTGACGTCCGAGGCATCCAGGTCGGCGATGTCCTTGCCCATCAGCTCCGCGGTGATCTGCAGCTCGGCCAGGAAAGAGCGCAGAACGTGCTCCACGCCCGAGGCCCCGTCCACCGCCAGGCCGTACACCCACGGCCGCCCCAGCAGGGCCGCCTTCGCGCCCAGCGCCATCGCCACGGCCACGTCCGCACCCGACCGCACACCGGAGTCGAACAGCACCGCCGCCCGGTCACCTACCGCCGCCACCACCTCGGGCAGCGCGTCCAGCGCCGCCACCGAGGCGTCGATCTGGCGCCCGCCGTGATTGCTCACCACGATCCCGTCCACGCCGGCGTCCACCAGGTCCGCGGCCTCGTCCCCTCGGACGACCCCCTTGACCAGCACCGGAAGATCGGTCCACTGGCGGATGCGGGAAATGTTCTCCGTGCTCAACGACTTGCTTGCGAAGGCACCCAGGAAATGGAAGACCGCCTCGGTGAACACGCCGCCCGGCTCGGGCTCTTCCTTGAGCCGGGCCCGGAACACCGGATCGCTGAAGTAGTTCGCGGTGCCCTGGCTGCGCAGGAACGGCAGGTGCCCCGCGGAGAGGTCGCGGGGCCGCCACCCGAGCCGCTTGGTGTCCGCGGTGACCACGATCGCTTTGGCCCCGGCCGCCGTCGCGCGCCGTACGAAGGACTCCGCCAACTCGTCGTCGCTGGGCCAGTACAGCTGGTACCACCAGGAGTCCGCGGCCTCGGCCACCTCCTCGATCGGGGTGGAGGCGGCCGTGGACAGGGTCACGGGGACCCCCAGCGTGTTCGCTCCCCGGGCCAGGGCCCGCTCGCACTCGGGGTGCACCTGCTCCAGAACCCCGATCGGCGCGGTCAGCAGGGGAGTGGGGTAGCGCTCTCCGAACAGCGTGACACCCAGGTCCCCCGCGGTCTCCGCCCCGGGCCGCAGGCTGCGCGGCCGCAGGGCGTACCGGGAGAAGGCGTCGGCGTTGGCGTCCGCGGTGCGCTCGCGCCCGGCGCTCCCCTCCACGTAGCCGAACGGTCCCGGATCCATGGCCTCCCGGGCTAGCTCGCGCAGCTCGTCGTGGTGGTACGGCAGCTGGGGGAGCTTGCCGTTGGTCGCGTCGGCGTAGACGCCGTCCTGATACTGGGCGTAGTTGCTCATCGATCCCTCGCGGGCGCCGGGGCGCCGGTTCCGCGCGCCGCGGGTGGGGCGGGCGCGCCTCGGGCGTGTCCGGGGAACAGACCACTGCGTCCACCGGAAACCGCCCGTGCCGAACAGGTCGCCGCGGGCACGGGACGCCAGGGACCCGCACCCGCGACGAGCGGGCCGTTCGCGCCTGCCGGTCCGCTCTGGCGCGGATGTTACTACCCGGGTGGTCACGAGGGGGAGGCGCTGACGGTCACCTCCTCGCCACGGTCCCCGCCCGCAGCTGGACGGTCACGGCCCTCGGTCTCCGCGATATGCAGGGCCGCGACGAGGTCCCGGTACAGGGAGTCCTTCGCTAGCAGCTCTTCGTGGGTGCCCTGGGCCCGGATCCCGCCGTCCTCCATCAGGAGGATGCGGTCGGCGCGGATCACCGTGGACAGCCGGTGCGCGATGGTCACCACGGCCGCCCGCTCAGCCTGGCGGCGAACGCTCCGGGTGATGGCGGCCTCGGTGATCGCGTCCACCTGCGAGGTGGCCTCGTCGAGCAGCAGCACGTCCGGGGCGCCGAGCAGGGCGCGCGCCAAGGCGACGCGCTGGCGCTGTCCGCCGGAGAACGAGGAGGCGTCCAGCCGCGTGTCCAGCCCGTCCGCCAACTCCTCGATCTTCTCGGACAGGAGCACCTCCGCCACCGCCCGCCTCATCTCCTCGTCACCCGCTTCCGGGCGGGTGAACAGCAGGTTCTCGCGGACGGTGCCGGGGATGACCGGGGTGTCCTGCTCCACATAGGAGAAATGCGCGCGTACCTGCTGCGGAGACAGCTCCCGGTAAGGCTCCCCGTTGATCAGGAGCTGCCCGTGTTCGGGTTCAAGGAAGCGCAACATCAGGGAGAAGACGGTGGTCTTGCCCGCACCGGAGGGGCCCACGATCGCGGTGTGGCCGCGCCGGGGGATAGCCATGTCGACACGCTCCAGAGCCGCGGCCGCGCCCGGCGCGTACCTGGCGGTGACTCCGTGCAGCTCCAACAGCGGGCTCCCGTGGCCGTTGTTGGCGGTGGGGGCGGGGCCGTCCGGGCCGGAACCCTCGGGGGCCGGTGCGCCGCCGGTTCCCTCCTCGGCGGCGGGTTCGAGCGGGAGGGCCTCCACCTCGCGGATGCGCTTGGCGGCGGCGATACCCGACTGGAGGGTGGTCACGCTGTTGGAGAGCTCCATGACCGGGGTCAGCAGGGTGAATGCGTACAGGAGGAACGCGACCAGGGTGGAGACCGCCATCTCGCCTGAGGCGACCCGGAGCGCACCTACGCCGAGGATGGCGATGATGGCCAGCTGGATGCCGCCGAAGGCGATCGTCCAGGCCACGGCCTCGCGGCGGACCGATCGGATCCCGTACCTTGCGGACTCCTCGGCGTGGGTCAGGATCTGCGTACTGAGGCGGCCCTCGGCCCGGCTGACCTTGACCGTGCGGATCGCGCGGAGGGACCCGTCGAGCACCCCGCCCATCAGCCCGAGGGAGTTCTGCGCTCTCTCCTGGGCCTTGGCGATGGCGGGCATCAGGGTCAGGAAGAGGACCGTGACAACGGCCACCGCGGTGACCGTGACACCGAACAGGACCAGGTCCAGGACGCCCATCATGATCAGTGTTCCGACCAGTAGGACACCGCCGTTGATGAGGCTGATCACGCTGCTGGATGCCGCCTCGCGCAGGAGGACGGTGTCGGAGGTGGCCCGGGTGACCAGCTCGCCGGAGGAGCGCTTGGAGAGCGGGATCAGGGCGGCCCGGAAGTAGCGGCGCACGAGTGAGGTTCGCGCGTCCAGGACCACCTTTTCCGCGACGGTGCCGAGCACGATCCAGTGCCAGAGCCCGGACACGATGCCGAGCGCGAAGAGGCAGAGCAGGATCGCGATCGGCATGGCGAGGCTGCCGGCTTCGGAGACGGTGTCGAGCACGAACTTGACCACCATCGGGTTGGCCAGCTCGAGCGCGGAGCCGAACAGGGCGAGGACCAGGCCCAGGAGGAGTTTGCGCCGGTGCGGGCGGACGAAGGACCAGAGCACCTTCAGCTGCGCGAAGCGCGGTTCCGTCGTGGCTCCGGTGGCTCCGCCCGGTGGATCGGGTGGTGCACCACTTGCTAGTGAATGATCAGGCATGACTTAAAGTAGGTCACACATGACCGATTATTGTCAACCAATTACCTACACATCTAGACTGAAGACATGGTGAAGAGCGCTCCCTCAGAGGAAGAGACGAGGACCCGCGCACGGACCCGCCGCGCGATCCTCGACGCGGCGGTGGAAGTGCTGGGAGAGAACCGGGCCGCGCCGCTGTCACAGGTGGCGGTCAAGGCCGGCGTTGCGCGCAGTACGCTGCAGCGCTACTTCTCCGAACGGGCAGAGCTCGTCACGGCCCTGCGCGACTACATCGACGAGCTGGCCAACGAGGCCACCGAGCGGGCCCGCACCACCGAGGGCACCGCCATCGAAGCCTTCTCCCGCCTGGCGTCCGAGTACTTCTCACTGCGCACGATCGCCATGCTCGCTTTCGCCGACGGCGACCCCACCGCGCACCAGGGGGACGAGGAGGACTGCGGGCCCGCCGACCTGGCGCTGTACGAACTCGTCGAACGCGGGCACGAGGACGGCACCATCGATCCCCGCGTCACCCCGCTGTGGGCGCAGCAGCTCCTGTGGTCATCGCTCTACGCCGGATGGAACTATGTGACCGCCGCCCGGGTCCCCGCCTTCGAGGCCCACAACTTGTGTCTCATGTCGCTGGTCAAAGCGGTCGCCCGGGAGAAATGAACCGGACCGGGGAAACACCGCGCCACTCCGTGGCGCACAGGAAAGCCGGGGCCCGGTTCGCATGCCGGGCCCGGCCAAGGCAAGTGGAAGCGGGTTCGGGGGCTCAGAGGTAGAGGCCGGTGCCCCGGTCGGGAGCCTCGTTCGCGATCGCGTGGACGTCCCTCTCCCGCAGAACGACGTACCGCTCACCGTTCAACTCGACCTCGCCCTGCTCCTCGGGGTCGAAGAGCACACGGTCGCCGGTCTTGACGTGCCGGGCCCCGGTGCCGGCGCCGCGCACCTCACCCCACGCGAGACGGGTCGCCAGCTTCACCGTGTCCGGGATGACCAGACCCGCACTGCTGCGCCGCTCACTCTTGTCCGGAACCGCCTTCACCAACAGGCGATCGTGGAGCATCTGGATTTCAAGCTTCGTTTCGGGCACCACTCCAGGATATTGGTCCCGAACCGCCGCCAGCCCCACGCCCCGGCCCGAGCCAGAGGCAGAGGCAGCCGGAGTACACACGTGAGACATCCGAGGTTTGACCTTGGTTCGACCCACCCTTGACTTCCTGTACAGTAGTGACGTGCCGAGGCGGGGGAACCGCCCGGCCAACCAGGGGCTATGGCGCAGTTGGTAGCGCGCCTCCATGGCATGGAGGAGGTCTGGGGTTCGAATCCCCATAGCTCCACGAGTCGGCCCGCGTGGTCGGTTGCTTCGCAACCTTCCCCGTGGGCCGTTCCTGTTTTCGGGGGCGACCCCCGAGCCCCCCGGTGTGCGCTCGCTGGGGCTCGCGCACCTCGCCGCCCCTGTTCGCGCGTGAACGCGCTCACCGCGGCGGCTCGTCTGTGGCTGGGGTGGGTTCTCGGCTGTTCGCGGGGTCAGCTGTGGTTGAGGTGGGGCGCCGCCTCTGTTCGCGCTGGTTGCAATCGATGGCGAGCACCTGCATCACCTGAGTTCCAGACGGTTTTGTGCAATCTATTGGTTGCAGTCTGGTGTCTCGGTGTGCAACTCTATAGTTGCAATTGGCTCGAGGGGGGCGACATGGACAGGATCGAGAAGCAGATCGACATCGACGCCACGGCGGAACGCGTCTGGGGCCTGGTGTCCGAACCCGGGTGGTTCATCAACGACGGAGCGATCGTGGAACACCGGATCGAGGAGGTCGGCGAGGGAGTCCACGAGGTGCACGACCCCACGCACGGGAAGTTCCGGATCCGGACCGAGAAACTCGATCCGCCGCACTACGCCGCGTTCCTGTGGATCGGTGGCGAGATGGACCAGCACATCGAGGAGCGGTCCACCCTGGTGGAGTTCCGGATCGACGAGCGGCCCGGCGGGGTGACGCTCAGGGTCGTGGAGAGCGGTTTCTCGAAGCTCAGCCTCACCGAAGAGGCCAAACGTCAGCAGTTCGCGGAGAACACCAAGGGCTGGGAGGTCGAACTCGCGGCGGCCAAGGCCCATGTGGAGGAGGACAGCCGGTGAGCGGCCTGGAGACCTCGTTGCCCCCGGTCTTCGCCGCTCTCGGCGACGACACCCGGTGGGGCGTCCTGGTCAGGCTCGGGCGGGGACCTGCCTCCGCCTCCGAGCTGGCCCGGGAGCTACCAGTCTCCCGGCAGGCCATCGTGAAGCACCTCGAGGCCCTGCGTTCGGTGGGCCTCGTTCGTGCGGAGAAGCGCGGCCGCGCGGTCGTTCACGAGGTCGACATCGGCCGCCTGGACGAGGTCGGAGAGGGCCTGCGGAGCATCGCCGCGGCCTGGGACCGCAGGCTGGAGAGCATCAAGAAGATCGCGGAGTCCCAGGGCTGAGCCGCCCGTCGACGAAGGCGAGCAGCTCCGGGTCGGAGGAGGTCAGCCGGTCCACCTCGGTCCCTCCGTCACAGGTGCGCATCGACACCGTCACCGCGGTGGCGGTGCGCGCCACCACCCGCCACAGTGCGCCGTGCTTTTCCCAGCGCAGTAGCGAGGCGACGTGCGGGTTCAGGGGTTCACCGGTCGCCACCGCTGTCACCTCCGTCAACCAGAGCGGGTTCCCAGGATACGAAAGGGCGGCGGGCCCTCCCCGGCTCTCGGGAAGGGCCCGTCAGGTCAGGACGGGAGCGAGTAGAAGGTGAGCACCGCCGCGTGGTCGGTGGTCCACTCGTTGTCCTCGTGGTCCGGGTACGGGGCCGGGTCCCCGACGACCAGGTCGTGGGAGTCCAGCACACCGAGGTCGCCGGCGTGGTAGACGAAGTCGATCCGGTCCTGCGGCTCCTCCGGGCCGGTCGATCCCTCGTGGTACGGGTACACGGGGGACCAGGTGTTGCCCGGCTCGGCCCCGGGGTCGGGGTGGGCTTCGCGGTAGGAGTCTGTGAACCCCTCCTCGGTCGGCAGCGTCGAGGTCGGCCAGGGCACGTCGGCGTACCCGCAGTTCTCCTCGCGCAGCTCCTCGGTCCAGTCCAGGTGCGAGGGCGCGTTGAAGTCACCCACGAGCAGCACCGGAACATCGTCGGCGGCGTCGACCTGGTCGGACACCACTTCGAGGGTGTCGGTGATCTGCGGGGTGCGGCCCGACTCGGCCTCCCGCTCCAGGACCTCGTCCACGTCCATCCCGTCGAAACAGAAGTCGTAGGGGCCGTACGGGGTGTACCCGAGGTGCACGTTCCACAGGTTGACCTGGGACTCCTCGCCGTCGAGCTCGATCCGGACCCCGCCCGAAGCGTTGACCTCGCCGTACTCCTCCGCGATCGGGTAGCGGCTGAGCACCCCGAGGCTGTCGGAACCCTGCCAGTGGTACCAGCCCAGTGCCTCGGCCAACCGTTCGGTGTGCTCGCCCTGGGTCTCCTGGAGCCCCACGACATCGGCGTCGCTCTCCAACAGGAAGCGGACCTGCTTCTCGTGGTAGTCGTTCACCTGCGTGCCGCCGTGCCAGGTGTTGAAGCTCATCACCCCCAGCTCGTCGACGAGCGGCTGATCTTGGTCCCGCACCGGGACGGTCACCTCCAGGCTCGCGGCCGAACCGTCGGCGGCGGTCGCCTCGACCGTCACTTCGGCCGAGGTCTCAGGTGTTCCCGAGAGGGTGCCGTCCGACGACACCTGGACCCAGTCGTCCCCCTCGACCTTCGCGAACTCGGTCCCCGAATCACCGCCGGAGACCAGTCCACTGAGCTCCGCCTCGTACGGTTCGCCCTCACGAGCGTTGTGCAAGGTGGCCTCATCGACCGGGAAGGCGATGCCCGCGTCCGAGGTGACGTCCACGTCCCCCGGATCGGCGGAGACGGGGCATGCCCCCAAGGTCATGATCAACGCGGCGGCGGCCGCAGGGGTAAGGAAACGGACACGCATCCAGTCCTCGGTTCTCTAGGGGATTGTGGACCGGCCAGAACCTACCGTGTGGCGATGGTAGGGGGAAGACGTCCGGCCGAAGCGCCGGTGAACGCCCCGGTACACCGGACACCGCGCGGCGGCCCGAACAGAGTGCGCTGAAACACCCGCCCACCCCGTACAACCCACCCTTCCCCTTCCGCTAGGATGGAAGCATCCCTTCAAGGGGCTATGGCGCAGTTGGTAGCGCGCCTCCATGGCATGGAGGAGGTCTGGGGTTCGAATCCCCATAGCTCCACGAGTCGGCCCGCGTGGTCGGTTGCTTCGCAACCTTCCCCGTGGGCCGTTCCTGTTTTCGGGGGGCGACCCCCGAGCCCCCTGATGTGCGCTCGCTGGCGCTCGCGCACCTCGCCGCCCCTGCTCGCGCGTGAACGCGCTCACCGCGGCGGCTCGCCCGTGGTCGGGAAGGGTGGTTGGCGCGCCGCTCAGTGCGTTGATTGCGGCCTCGGATCGGCTGCTTCCGGCCGAGAGCCGGTCACCGTTCCACGTGGGCGGCCAGGTTGGCCAGGGAAGAGGCCAGACCGGCCTCGTGGTCCCGCTGGGAGATGCCCGAGGGGACGTCCGCCGCCCGGATGGTCACCCGGGTTCCCCCGTCCGTGTCCTCCAACTGCCAGGTCATGGTCATCGTCCCGGAGAAGGCGGGGTCGTCCGCCTCGAACACCACCCGTTGGACGACCCGCTCGTCGGGCACCAGCTCCGCGAACTCCGCCTCCACGACATCGGTGTCGTCAGACGACTTGCCGTGTCCCGGGGCCCTGTAGGTGAGCACCATCCGGTAGCCGCCGCCCGGGCGGGCGTCGAAGCGCTCCACATGTCCGGTCATGCCCTCCGGCGGGAGCCACTCCTCCAGGCTGCGCGGATCCACCAGTGCACGGTAGACCGCCCCCCGGGGCGCTCGGATCGTGTGGTGACCGCTGTCCGTACGCCTCATCGCACCACTCATGAATCAAGGCTAGCGACCGTGTGTGCCTGGTGCCCGGAGCTGGTCTCCGGGCGCCCTTCCGGCCCGGGCCATGCCACAGTGGCCGACATCGGACGCAGAGCTGTGCCGCAGACACCGATTGACTACACTCCGCACGCGCCCCAATTCCCGTCCCCACCCTGAAGGAACACGTGTGAGTCGGACCCTGGTCTTCGTGCTCTTGGCCGTCGCCGGGGTTCTCGCCGTGGTCGGGGTCCTGCTGGAAGAGCGCAGCCTCCCGATGTGGGCCATGGCCGCCGCGGCGGGGCTCCTCGCCGTGGTCGGGATCCTCACCAAGAAACCGCTGGAACGGGTCCAGGAGCGCTTCGACCCCCTGCGCCGCGGCAACGCCCACCGCAAACACCTCGTGCACGGCAAGCCCCTGCGCGTGCGCGAAGCGGTCCCGGACGGGCCCGGCAACCTCGGGGTGACCTACGCCCGTTACCGGGACCCCGCGGACGTCCACAGTGACCGGATCCCTGAGTACGTGCCCAGGCCCGCCCTGGAACGCCAGGTCAGGGAACAGCTGGAGGCCCACGGCATCGTCGTGGTGACCGGAGGCTCGGCCACCGGGAAGAGCCGCCTGGCCTACGAGGTGGTGCGCGATCTCTACCCGACGCGGTTCCTCCAGCGACCGGTCGTGCCCGCATCCGGCGCCGAGGGGGTGCGCGGACTCGTGGAGGAGGGGCTGTTGCCCAGACACACGGTTTTCTGGCTGGACGGAGTGGAGGACCACCTGGCCCGGGGCCTGCGCGCCGAGGACGTCACCGCGCTCATGCCGAAGGGCTCCGGCAACGTGGTCGTGGCCACGATGCGGGTGAACCCGCGCGGGGCCGCCGCCGGCGGAGACCGGGGTGAGAGCGCCCAACACGTGTTCCTGCGGCGCTTCGCCGGAAACGAGGTGCGGGTGCCGCGCGGCAACGACGGTTACGCCGGACCCCGCTCCGAGGACCCCCGGGTCCGCGAGGCCTTCGCCCAGGACCGGAGCAGTGTCACCGAGTACCTCGCCCAGGGCCCGGTGGCCCACCAGGAGTGGCAGCGCATGCTCTCCAGTAATGACAGTCACCGGGCGGGCGCCGTGGTCAGCGCCGCCGTACAGGCACGTCGCGCGGGCCGACACTCTCCGCTACCGGTGGAACTGCTGCGCACACTGCACGAGGAGTACGTCGACACCTCCGAAGGCCGGGGAGCGGGGCGGCAGACCTTCGAGGAGGCGCTGGCCCAGGCCAGCGCGGCGATCGACGGTGCCAACGGCTGCCTGGTGCGCTCCGACCGTAGCCCGGGCGCCTACTACGCCTTCGACTACCTCGCCGACCGCGCGCAGGCGGAGGACGACCGGCCGGTGGGGGAGCGGTTTCTGGAGGTGCTGATCGAGGCCGCCGAAGGCCCCGAACTGGTTGCTCTAGGCGGGGCGGCCCTGCGATCCGGGTCCGTCGGGAGCGCCGCCGACCTCGTGTTGGCAGCGACCGACCGGCGGCTCTCAGAAGCCCCCGAGGACGGGCCCGCTCTGGCGCTGCGGGGCAGGGCCCTGCTGGTCGGGGTCGACGGCGCCGACCCGGAAGAACCGGACACCGAGGTCATCTGGAACGGCCAAGTCTCCGAGGCGATGAACTTCCTGCTCCGTGCGGCCGAGGGCGGCGATCTCGGCGTGTGCCTGCTGGTGGGGACCCTGTTCTACCGCACGGCCCGTTTCGAGGAGGCCGTGGGGTTCCTAGAACTGGTGGAGGCACCCGATGCACGGACCCTGACACGGCTCGGCAAGGGCCTGCGTGAGCTCGGGCGGTTCGAGGAAGCCCTCACCCGGTTCGCCGAAGCGAAGCAGGACGGGTGGATCGAGGCCCGCCTCCAGTACGCCGACACCCTCGCTCCGGCCGGTCGGCCGGACCTGGCCCTGGAGGAGTACGACACGATCATCGCGTGGGCCGCGCAGCACGCGGAGCTTCGCGACGTGAGACTCACGATGCTGAACAACAAGGGCGTCACGCTGTTCAAACAGGGGCGTGTGGCGGAGGGGATCGCCCTTGGGGAGGAGGGCGCGGCCAGAGGTGAGGCCTACGCCTTCAACCTTTTGAGGTCCTACTTCGAAGGAGCCGGAAACCACAGGATGGCGGCGCTGTGGACCGAACGCGCCGCTGACGCGGGTCTCCTCTGGGCACTCAGGCAGACGGGCCGCCTCAGCAGTGAGGAGGCATTCGCGTCCATCGAACACTGGCAGTCTCGTGTGCAGGAAGGAGGGGTGGACCCCGACTCGAAGCGCGAACTCGAGCTCATCTCTCTCATGGGTCGGGCCGAGGAGACCCGTCGCGACTTGGCGGAGTTCGAGCGGGTGACGGAGGAACAGGCCAGAGCGGAGCGCGTCCTCGACCCGTTCCTCCAGGAGATATCTGCGAAAGTCCTCAATGCGACGGAGGGGGAGGCGGAAGGGCGGGAGCCCGGCGACCAGTCCGAGGAACAGGACGCACCGGAGGAGGGCCTCGGAAGGTTCCTCCGCCAGCCCCCCTTCTTCCGGGAGCTCCTCGTGCGGCTCCACACGGGCTCGGGGAGCCCCGGCCAGCCGGAGGCGGACCAGGCCGGCCCGTCGGACGAGCTCGGTCCGCCGCCCGAACCCTCCGTCGAGGAGCGCCTGGCCGAGCTCAGGGATCAGGGCCGGTACCGGGACGTCATCGGGCTCCTCACACCGCTGGTGGTGAAGGGACGGACCGACGTGGTCGAACCGCTGGTCGAGGCGTTGACGGCGGTCGGTGTGGAGGATGGCCTGGTA
Organism: Nocardiopsis oceani; assembly: GCF_054777395.1. Lineage (NCBI taxonomy): Bacteria > Bacillati > Actinomycetota > Actinomycetes > Streptosporangiales > Nocardiopsidaceae > Nocardiopsis > Nocardiopsis oceani. The sequence continues at coordinate 91,492 of NZ_BAAHAR010000033.1, read as the reverse complement.
CTTGTGCGCGCGGCGGTGCCGGTTGGCTACAACATCCTCAGGTTGGTGGACGTCCTCGCCGACGCGGGGCGGGACGACCTGTCTGAGCGACTCCTGGTGGCCGAGGTAGACGGAGGCCGGCAGTGGGCGGTGCGGGAGCTCGGTGATCTCTACGAGGCACAGGCCAGGTTCGCCGAACTTCGGGAGCACTACCGCTACCAGGTCCACCTGGGGTCGCATGTCGCCGCCGCCGAACTCGCCAAACACCTGGTCCGCGAGTACGACCACACGGAACCCCCGGGAGATTTGGCATGGCCGCTGGCGTCCTTCGCGCGGGCCGGGGGCGAGATGTCGGCCTCCCTGGTGCTGGGCATCTACAGCCACCTCAGCGGATCACCGGGCGAGGAGGACAGCTCGGAGCGGGAAATGCGGCTCCGCATGGAGACGGCCGAGTCCGGCGAGGGGCACGTCTATCTCTTGCTCGCCGACGAGTCGGTCGCCGAAGGCCGGTTCGACCAGGCGGAAGAGGTCTTCTACCGAGGGGTGTCACACCCGGCCTTCCGCTACCGGGCCGGAGCCTATCTGAGATTCGGGGCGACCCTCGTCGAGGCGGGACAAAGGGAGCGCGCCGCGGCCGTTCTCGCGCGGGTACCCGATGAGAGCCTTTCCGACGAGGAGCGCGCCAGACTCACCGAGCTCCGTGAGAGGTGCGGTGTCCCCCGTCCGGCACCGGAGAGGGAAGGGCGGAGATGAACTCCCTGGATCACATGTACCGCCGACTGCGCGAGGCCTGGGGCGAGGAGGCCCCCCGAAGGTTCCGGGACGCGGTCGTCCTCGACGAGGAGGCGCGGACGCTGTACTCCTCGCCCTTCGTCCTTGACCGTCTCGTCGCGGCCCAGCCCGAAGCCGGGAGTGTCGCACCGGCCTGGAGCTCCCTGTACACGTGGGCGCTGGAAGCGGTTCTGGAAGGGGAGACCGGTGCTGGGACGGCCCCGTTGGCGGCACGTGCCCTGATCGCTCGGGGGTGTGTACAGCGTCCGGACGGGGTGGGGGCCCTGCTGCTCGCTCACGAGCGGGCCGTCGATCGGGGTGCACACGCTACGGTCGAGCACCTGTCCGAGCTGCTCCCGGTGGTGGTCGCTCTCCTGGCCGAGGCACGAAGACACGAAGAGATCGGGCGGGTGCTGGAACACCTGGAACGGCTCGGGGACCTTCCCGCCCTCGGTCTCTGCCTGGTCCGGGACGAGTCCCCGGATCAGGAGATGGTCGTCCGCTACGTGAACTCCGAAGCCGGGAGCCTGAGAGCCGTCCTGGGCGCGATCCACCGCGATCCGTCACTGAGGCGCCGCTTGCTGACCCTCGCTTTCGTGCGGCTTGTGGCCCTTCCCGAGCGGGAGGAGCCCGAGGAGTCGCGGGCCCTCCAGGAGGCCTTCCTCCGTGAACCGCGCCGGTTCACCGCCCTGTTCTGGGGGGACGAGGCCAGGGGAACCGTGGTCCAGGAGGCGTTGGGTCTCGGACTTTCAGGGGTTCGGCTCTGGCAGGAGGCCTGTCGGGAGCGTTGGTTCTTCGACTGGATCGTGTGGACGGCCGGACAGCCGGAAGCGGAGGTCTTGCCCTCCGAGCTTCTGGCCACGTCCGCCCAGCGCTCGGGCCTGGTTGCGGCGTGGCTCGCCGAGGAACCGGCCACCGCCCCCGGATACCCGGCCGGGACCGGATGGCGTTTCAGGCTGTTGCTCCGCAGAGCAGGGATCCCCCGGGGCTCCCTGTACGGGCAGGTCCTGGCCCGCACGCTGCGGGACGGTCCGGAGCTCGCGGAAGCTGAGGTCACAGCTTTGCGTCGACTCGTGGACTCCACCGCGCCGGTCGAGCCTCGCCTCTGGCTCCTCCCCGGGGCCCTGGTCGGGCTCGCGCTGTGTTCCGGCGTACTTCTCGGCCTCGGGCTGTGGCCGTGGTTCCTGCTGTGCGTGTTCCTCACGATGATCCCCGCGGGGCTCCTGACGGGTCGTCTCCTCATGATGGAGGTGTTCATGTCCCTGTGGTCGCGCCCCGTTCTCCTTCCGCCTCGGGACACGGAGCGGGCCAAGGGCGGACTCCGCGGGACGGTCAGGGGGTGGGCCATCCTCTCTGAGTCGCGCATCCATCGCTGGCTGTTCCGGAGGTCCTCCTTCCTGGAACGCCGACTGGTGCCCCTGTGGGAGCTGGCCGCCCACCGTGAGGAGGTCCAGGCGGACTACAGGCTCTCCACCCGTCTCTCGGGAGTGCTGGGCGGGCGGTCGATCCACGCCGCCGACGACGTCTCCGTGCTGCTCGCCCGGAACCTGCTCCGTGAGGCCGACTGACCTCCTCCCGCCACCTCTCCCGCACCCGGGCTCCCCAGACCCGCGTGGCCGGGGCCGGGACAGGCGCCGCCCTTCCTAGACTGGGCGGATGGACCACGCCGCGAACAGACACTTGGTCGACGAGACCAGCCCTGTCATCCAGGTGCTGGAGGGGATCCGCGACGAGGTCGCCGAGATGTCCGGCGGTACGGTGGCGGACTACATACCGGAACTCGCGAGTGCGGCACCGGAGACCTTCGGTATCGCCGCGGTCAGCGCGCACGGCCGCTCCTACTGTGTGGGCGACTCCGACCACACCTTCTCCGTCCAGTCGATGTCCAAGCCGTTCGTCTACGCGATCGCCGTGGAGGAGTGCGGGCTCGACAGGGTCCACGAACACGTGGGGGCCGAACCCAGCGGGGAGCCGTTCAACGCGATCAGCCTCGACGAACTCGGCCGCCCCGAGAACCCGATGATCAACGCCGGCGCGATCGTGACCACCTCACTGGTCGAGGCCGGGGCCTGGGGTGACCGGTTCAAGCGGATCCAGTCCGTGCTCTCGGCCTTCGCCGGAAGGGACCTTTCCGTCGACGAGGACGTGTACCGCTCGGAGGCGGAGACCGGGCACCGCAACCGGGCCCTCGGATACCTGAGCCTGTCCGGGGGCGTTCTCGTCGGGGACGTGGAGTCGGCGGTCCAGGACTACTTCCGCCAGTGCGCCCTGTCCGTCACGGTTCGGGATCTGGCGGTCATGGCCGCCACCTTGGCCGTGGGCGGGGTGAACCCGGTGACCGGGGAGCGGGTCGTGTCCCAGCGGACGGCCCGGCACACCCTGTCCGTCATGTCCAGCTGCGGCATGTACGACCGGGCGGGGGAGTGGGGGCTGCGTGTGGGCATCCCCGCCAAGAGCGGGGTGAGCGGCGGCATCCTCGCCGCGGCACCTGGCGCTTTCGGGGTGGGGGTGTTCAGTCCTCCGCTGGACGACGCGGGCAACAGCGTGCGCGGGGTGGCCGCCCTGGAACGGCTCTCGGACGACTACGACCTGCACATGCTCCAGATGCCCCCGGAGCCTCCGTCTCCCGTGCACAGCGTGACGCGTTCGGGCGGCGTGCTGGACGTCCGGTTGCGGGGCGAGATCGACTTCCTCGCTGCCGAGCAGGTGGTCTCCCGGTTGGCGGAGGCGATCGACGACGCGGGGGTGGACTCCGTCAGCGTCGCGCTCGAACGCGTCTCCGGGCTGAGCGAAGCGGCCCGGTCCCTGCTGGCCGCGGAGCTCACCGAGCTGGCCGACGCCGGGGTCGACGCCACGGTCAGCGACCCGCGGGGCGTACGCGAACCCTGATCGATCATGCCGACCCCTTGATCTGGGGCTCCGTGCGGCGCATAATCAACCTATAAGTTGATCAACGGAGAGGTTGAATAGGCAGATGGCGGACGACCCGCTGAGCCTCACGTTCGCGGCACTGGCTGATCCGACCCGTCGGGCGATCCTTGCCCGGCTGGCCGAGGGCGAGGCGACCGTCAACACACTGGCCGAACCGTTCGACATGAGCCTCCAAGCGATCTCCAAGCACCTGAAGGTCCTGGAGAGAGCCGGACTCATCACCCGGGGGCGCGACGCCCAGTGGCGGCCCTGCCGACTGGAGACCGCCCCGTTGGAAGAGGTCAACCTCTGGGTGGACGGCTACCGGGACCGGTGGGAGGAGCGCTTCACCCGACTCGACGAGGAAATCCGCAGGATCCAGGGCAGCAAGGGAGAGAAGAACCATGAGTGACCTCAAGGTCGTCATCGAACCCGGGCGTCAGGACATCGTGATGACCCGAACCTTCGACGCGCCACGCGACGTCGTCTTCCGCGCCATGACCGACCCCGAACTCCTGCCGAAGTGGTGGGGGCTCAAAGACACCGAGACCATCGTCGACAAGTACGAGTCCCGGCGCGGCGGTTCCTGGCGCATTGTGGAGCGGGACAAGGAAGGGCAGGAGTACGCCTTCCACGGCGTCCTCCACGACGTCAAGGCGCCGGAGGGCTACACAGGGACATTCGAGTTCGAGGGCATGCCCGGGCACGTCCTGCTGGAGACCCACAAGCTGGAGGAGGTCGACGGGCGCACGCACTACACCTCGGTCTCCGTCTTCCAGAGTGTCGAGGACCGCGACGGCATGGCCGCCTCCGGGATGGAGGAAGGGGCGGGCCAGTCCATGGACCAGCTGGACGAGCTGCTCCGGACTCTGGTCTGAGCAGGGGCGGGGTCGCGGACCGGCGCAAGCTGTCGGGCCGCGACCGTGCCTGTGGACAACGCCGAACCTGTCGTCGGCTCCGGGTACTGTCGTCCCGTGGCAGATCTCCCCGACGTTCCGACCCTGCTCGGCGCAGCCGTCAAGTCCCTGGGCGGCAGTACCCGAGAGGGCCAGCAGACCATGGCCGACGCCGTCGCGGCGGCGGTCGACCGACGCGAACACCTGGTGGTCCAGGCCGGTACCGGCACCGGTAAGTCCCTGGCCTACCTCGTGCCCGCGATCAGACACGCGATGGCGACCAAGACCCCCGTGGTGATCTCCACGGCCACCATCGCGCTCCAGAACCAGCTCATCGACCGGGACCTGCCGCGCCTGGCCGCCGCGCTGGCCCCGCTGCTGCCGCGCGAACCCACGTTCGCCGTGCTCAAGGGCCGCCGCAACTACCTGTGCCGCAACCGCATGCAGACCGCTTCCGAGGACGAGGCCGAGGGCACCGAGCTCTTCGACCCCCGACAGCTCTCCTCCCTGGGCCGCCAGGTCGCCCGGGTACACGAGTGGGCGGAGGACACCCTCACCGGCGACCGCGACGAACTCGTCCCCGGCGTCAGCGACCTGGCCTGGCGCCAGGTCTCGGTGGGCGGCAACGAGTGCATGGGCGCCCGCGTGTGCCCCTTCGGCCAGGACTGCTTCGCCGAGTTCGCCCGGGAGGCCACCACCGGAGTGGACGTCGTGGTCACCAACCACGCGATGCTCTCCATCGACATGTCGCAGGGCTACCACATCCTGCCCGAGCACAACACGATCATGATCGACGAGGCCCACGAACTCGTCGACCGCGCCACCTCCGTGGCCACCGGAACCCTCACCGAACGCGGCGTCACCACCGCCGCCAAACGCGCCGCCCGCTTGGTCGAGCCGGGTATCAGTGAACGGCTCACCGAATGCGCCGACGGGTTGGCCCTGATGTTCACCGACGTTCCCGAAGGGCGCCTCGACCACATCGACGAGGGCCTCGCGGGCGCGGTGGCGGCCACCCGCGACGCGGCGGCCGCATGTGCCTCGGCGATCGGCCCCTCCCCGGGCGAGGCCGACCCGGACACCGCCAACGACCGCCGCCTCGCGCTGGCTGCGCTCGCCGAGGTCCGCGAGGCGGCCGAACGGGTCCTCGAGTCCTACGAACCCGCGCTCCGCGACCGCACCGAGGTGGTGTGGCTGACCAAGGCCATGTCCCGGCCGCCCGCGCTGAACGTCGCCCCGCTCGGGGTCGGCGGCCTGCTGCGCGAGAAGCTCTTCGGCGACCGCACCGTCGTGCTGACCTCCGCCACCCTCACCCTCGGCGGGGACTTCACCGCCCTCTCCCGGCAGTGGGGGCTCGGCCGCGAGGTCGTCCAGGAAGCGGCCGAGAGCGCGGCACGGTCCGGCACCGCCGAACCTGCGAACCCCGCCTCGGACGCACCGGGCTCAGACACACCAGCGGCGGGTGCCACGGGGCCCGCTCCGGCGGAGGCAACAGCCGCCGCTGGCGGGACGGGCACGGACGACGATGACGGCCCGCACCGGGCCGCCGGGGAGCCGCGATGGCGCGGCCTGGACGTCGGCTCACCCTTCGAACACGGCCGCACGGGGATCCTGTACGTCGCCCGGCACCTGCCCAAACCCGGCCGCGACGGGCTGTCCGAGCAGTACCTGGACGAGATCGCCGGGCTCATCGAGGCCTCCGACGGGCGCGCCCTCGGCCTGTTCTCCTCGATGCGGGCCGCCCAGCAGGCCACCGATGAACTGCGCGAACGCCTGGACCAGCCGATCCTGTGCCAGGGCGAGGACTCCACCGGCCAGCTGGTCCGCCGGTTCTCCGAGGAGGAGCGGGCCTGCCTGTTCGGCACACTGTCCCTGTGGCAGGGGGTCGACGTGCCCGGCTCCTCGCTCCAGCTGGTGATCGTGGACCGCATCCCCTTCCCGCGGCCGGACGATCCGCTGGCCTCGGCCCGGCAGCGCTCCGTCTCCGCGCACGGCGGCAACGGTTTCCTCTCGGTCTCGGCCACGCACGCCGCACTGCTGCTCGCGCAGGGCACGGGTCGCCTGCTGCGCTCCACCGAAGACCGCGGGGTCATCGCGATCCTGGACCCCCGCCTGGCCACCGCGGGCTACGGCGGTTTCCTCCGGGCCTCTCTGCCGCCCTACTGGGGGACCGCCGACCCCGAGGTGGCGCGGGCAGCGCTGCGCCGTCTGGCGGAGAAGGCGGGTACCGGGGAGCAGGAGAGCGACTCCGCGGCCTGACGCGGACATGACGGCGGCCGGGCCACCCGTCAAGGGTGCCCGGCCGCTGCCGTCGTTATCCGCGTGTGCGGTAGCCGAAGAGGCGGACCGCGTACCCGGGGGAGTCGTCCTCCGGTTCCTGGATGTGCCAGCGGTCGTCGTGGTCGCCGACCAGTAGCTCGTTCCACATCATGTCGATGAGTTTGAGCCGGGACACCACCGAGGCCTCCGGATCCAGCACAATCGAGTAGGCGTGGTCCGTGAGCCGCTGGGTCACCATGCCCACCGACTGGCCGTCCCAGATCGCGGGGACGGATGCGTGGCCGATCTCGACCCCGCACAACCGGAGCTGTTCCACCTCTTCGTCGAGGGCCTCGGCGGCCAGGGCGCCGTCGAGCCGGAGCGCGTCCTCCAGCTCGTCCCGTTCCTCGTCGGTCCGCAGGTAGGCGTGGTAGGTGCGGTAGCCGCACGGGCGGCACTTACGCCACACCACGCAGCGGGCCAGCCCGTAGGCGGACTGCGCCTCGCCGACGCTCTGGTAGTCGCTCACCTCGCGTACCATGCCGCATTCGCAACACAAGGCAGTGAGATCCTGCTTCATCGGAGTCCCCCCTCCCAGGTGAGTATGCGACGGATGGAGCCCGTTAGGGAACCCGTTCAGAGAGGAAGTCGCGGCAAGGACTCGTCATCAATGCCCAAAATGGCCGGGTGGCTGGTTTCGGACGTGCTCAACGGGTGTGCGGAGGTGTCCGAGCACACCCTTGACGGGTATCCTCCGCCCCGTCGGCCGGGGCGGGGCCGGGTCCTCTAGTCGTCCATCGAGAGACCGCGCTTGTTCCGCGCGGTCCATTCGCGCATCCGCCTCGGGTAGCCGACGATCTGGACGTCGTAAGCGGGCGCGGGGATCTTGCTCGCAACCTTGCGGATGACCTCAGGGGATCCGCAGCGGCGCCGGATCCACTCGCCGTCCGTGGCCACCGCGACCGCAGTGGTCTGCGTGGCGAAGGTTTCGGGCTCGACGAAGAACTCCACGCCGACCCGGCTGTTCGCGAAGTCGATCAGCGCCTTGATGTCCGAGTCCTCTGAGGGCCGGTCGAAACGGGTCTTGCCTCTGCGGTTGGCCTTGCGGAGTCCGAAGCGGTCTCGCCATCCCATCGACGCTCATGTCCCCTTAGTGCCTCTACGTACCTGCTTCTCGCTGGTACTCCCGAGTGTATCGGCCGAGGCCGCTCCACAACCGGCCACGGTCGCCCAAGCTGCACCGGTTTCACGCGTTTTCCGGACAGATTTGTAGTCGCGCTGCTACGTTCTGCTCACGCATGATTCGGTCAGGGGGAGAGAGTATGCCGATGTGGACATGGGCGGGGGAGACAGGACGCCAGCTGCGCGCCGTGGGCCAGGAGGAACTCGCGGACGCCGTCACGGCGTTGCCTCAGCTCAGCGAGGCGGGGGACGCGGTGAAGGTGGAGGCGCTGGCCAGATCCGCGATGCGCACCGCCCGGCGTTTGGTGGCCGAGGCCGGGAACGTCGAGGCCGCCGTACCGGGGGTGTTCGGACCGCCGACACTGTTCTTCCTCGCGCACTGGCCGCTCGCCGTGCGCGTGGGGAGCCTCGGGGAAGGGGGACGGGCCCTCGAACAGGCGAGGGCCGCAGCTGAGGACGAGCCGGAACCGCACACCCACGGACCGCTCCCGGTATCCGCCCTGGAGACACTGGTCCGCTGCCACGCCAACGTCGACGCCCGGGGCAGCACGGGGCAGCGCCGCGAGCTGCTGTCCTCCCGCCGCCTGTCAGGCTGGGAGAGCACACCCGCCTGGCCCGCCTTCACCCTGGCCCGGGTCCACCTCCTCATCGACGAGGAACGGCCCGACCGCGCTGAGGCGGAACTGCGCCGCTTCGAACACACCGCCACGGGCCCCGCGGTGCTCGGCGCCGACGGGGTTTTCGCGCTGGTCAGGGCCCTGCGGCACCAGGACAGGCACACGGACGCGCTCGATGCGCTGGACCGCCTGGAGGCCGAACTCGACTTGGGTGAGGCCAACGGCACCGGCGCCAACCCGCGCCGGACCGCGCTGCGCCGCATGATCCGCTTCGAACGCGCCCGGCTCCTGTCGTGGCTGGCCCGCCTCGGGCTGTGTGACGCCCGCAAGGCCATCGCGCTGCTGCCCACGGTCGAGGAGGCGGAGACCTACCCGGGGCTCCGCCCCGCATGGACGGACGCGGTCGAGAACCTGGTGTGCCAGGGCAGCGTCCGCAACGACTGGCGCCTAGGCGTGCGCGTGACCACCTGGTCCCGCTACTTCGAAAGGGTGGGCGCGCCGAGGCGCGGCGCCGAGCTCGCCCTCGCGGCCACCCGGTTGGCCAGCGGGAGGGGCGCCCGGTGGGTGGCGGAGTGCTCGGCCCAGCGCGCCGAACGCCTTATCCAGGAGCTCGGCGGGGCTGAGGAGATCATCGGCGACCTGGTCGAGGTCAGGTCGATGGTGCGCGGGATGAAGCCGATCCAACCGATGGCGCCGACCGACGGCATCCTGGACTTCCTGCGAGCTCAGCCGGCCGAGGACGTCAACCCCGAGGAGCAGGCCGAGCAGGTCAACGTCGCGCTCTCCGGGCAGCCGCACGACTCCGCGCTGCTGAGCGCGCTGGGACAGGTGGGACGGACCCTCATGCTGTCCGACGCCGCCACCGAGCCGCAATGGCGCCACGTCCGTGAACAGCCCGGAGACCAGCGCGCGGCCCTGTCACTGCTGGAGACGCTGCTGCACGACAACGACACGGCGGGTGTACGGAACCTGGTCCGGACCCTCGCCGCCGGTGCGCTTCAGCCGGCGTCCGCGGCCGCGGAACCGCTCAGGTCCGTCTCCTCCTCCGGCTGAATGCCCTGGCCGCCCCGACTCAGGCCGGGGCGTTCCGTGCCCCGTCCAGCAGGGACCGTCCAGCCGGGTAGCTGAGCGCCGCCGGGGGGAGGTCGGAAGGGCGGCCACTGGCCAGGACCCGCACCCGGCCCGAGCGGTCCGCCCGGCCCTCCCGGCCGACCGGGACGCTCGGGCCGCTGCCCGCCTCGACCCTGCGCAGGGCCTGCGCCGCCACGGCCCCAGCAGCGGTGAACAGGGTGGCGCGCCCCCGCAGGGCCCGGATGATCTGTTCGCTGACCAGGTCGTAATGGGTGCAGCCCAGCACCACCCCGCGCACCTCGGGAGGGGTGAGGGACGCCGCGTACGCCACGGCTTCGGCGATCCGGTCGGGGTCAGCGGACTCCACCGCCTCGGCCAGGCCCACGCACGCCACCGGGGTGACCGCGACGTCCCGGGCGAACATCTCGACCAGCCGGCGCTGGTAGGCGCTGCGGGTGGTCGCCTCGGTGGACCACACCGCGATGGGGCCGCCCGCAGCGGCCGCGGGTTTGATCGCCGGAACCGTGCCGATGACCGGGATCGCTGGTTCGAACTCGGTGCGCAGCCGGGTCAGGCTGTGCACCGACGCCGTATTGCAGGGCACGACCACGACGTCCAGGGAACCGTCGGACGCGTATTCCGCGGCGCGGGCCCCGGCCAGGGCCCGGTCGATGATCCGGGTCGGGGTGTGGGAACCCCAGGGCATGTGGTCCGGGTCCATGGACAGGAACAGGTCGGCGTCGGGCCGGGCCGCGCGGAGGGCGGCAGCCGTGGACAGCATGCCGATGCCGGAGTCAACGAGAGCGATGCGCACGGAACGGAATTCTATGCGGGCCGCCGGGTGACCCCGACAACACCGCAGGTAAGGAAGGGTCGCGCCGCCGTCGCCCTTGCGGTTGCCCATGGCGCTGTCCCCCATTGGGTAAGACACGTACCGAAATGGGGTGGCAGGAGACTGTTACCGGTAGGTAGAACTGAGTGCATCGGCCTGCCAAGGCGCACCACAGATCCCGGACGCCCGGGGCGACCGCGTGGCACAGGGGGAACCGGCATGACTCCGAAACAGCCCGGCACGACTTCGTATCAGCGGGACACCAGCGGTGCGGGACTCGCTGAGCACATCGCGGCGGTGCACAGGCTGAGGCAGGACTACCGGGCACTGCCCACGGGAGCGCCGGTCCGCCTGGCGAAGCCGACCTCGAACCTGTTCCGCTTCCGAGAGCCCTCGTCGGCGCCCGCCCTGGACGTGTCGGCCTTCTCCGGGGTCATCTCCATCGACCCCGTCGAGCGCTTGGCCGATGTCGGTGCCATGACCACCTACGAGGAGCTGGTCGCCGCCACCCTCCCGCACGGGCTCATGCCCATGGTCGTGCCGCAGCTGCGCACCATCACCCTGGGCGGGGCAGTCACCGGCTTGGGGATCGAGTCCTCCTCGTTCCGCAACGGGTTGCCCCACGAATCGGTGCAGGAGATGGAGATCCTCACCGGCTCCGGGGACGTCGTCACCGCCACCCGGGACAACGAACACCGAGACCTGTTCCACGGCTTTCCCAACTCTTACGGGACCCTCGGATACAGCCTGCGGCTGCGCATCGAACTCGAACCCGTCGCACCCTTCGTGCACCTGCGCCACCTGAGGTTCCACGACGCCTCGGAGGCGATGGACGCACTCACGCGGATCTGCGCCGACGCCTCCCACGAGGATCGGCCGGTGGACTTCGTGGACGGGGTGGCCTTCGGTCCCGACGAGCTGTACCTGACCGTGGCCCGCTTCACCGACCAAGCCCCGTGGACCAGCGACTACACCGGCAACGACGTCTACTACCGCTCCATCCAGCGCTACGCCGGCCCCGGGCCGGGCGACTACCTCACGACCCACGACTACCTGTGGCGCTGGGACACCGACTGGTTCTGGTGCTCGCGCGCCTTCGGGACGCAGAACCCTCTCGTCCGACCGCTGTGGCCGCGCGCCCTCAAACGGTCCGACGTCTACCGCAGGCTTGTGGCCTGGGACCGGCGCACCGATTTCTCCCGGCTCCTCGCCCACTACCGGGGACGCCCCCAGCAGGAGCCGCTCATCCAGGACATCGAGGTGGGGGTCGAGCGCGGGGCCGAGTTCCTGGACTTCTTCCACGCCGAGGTCGGCATGGCTCCGCTGTGGATGTGCCCTCTCCGGCTGCGCGAGCCCCGCCGACCGGCCCTCGCGGACGACGAGCACGTCTGGCCGCTGTACCCGCTGGAGAACGGCCGCCTCTACGTGAACTTCGGGTTCTGGGGACTGGTCGACATGGTGCCCGGACAGCGCCGCGCCCACCACAACCGGGTGGTGGAGGAGGAGGTCACCCGGCTCGGCGGGCACAAGTCCCTGTACTCGGACGCCTTCTACACCGAGGACGAGTTCTGGGCGCTCTACAACGGCAGTGCCTATGACGGCCTCAAGGAGACCTACGACCCGAACGGTCGGCTCCTGGACCTGTACGCCAAATGCGTGCGCAACCGCTGAACGACCTGACGGCCGACCGACCGAGACCGCCACCCGGGCTGACACCTCCGGGACAGACACCACCACCGGGACGCGACCCGTGGGGAAGGGCCGCATCCACACAGGAGGAAGGACCAGCGCATGCGGCTTGCAGAGATCTTCGAGCGTGTCGTCGGATCTGACGCGCCGATCCGCTTCACCGCCTATGACGGAAGCTCCGCCGGTGACCCGAACAGCGACGTCACGCTGAACGTGCGCACCCCCGTAGCCGTGAACTACCTCGCCCAGTCACCCAACGCCGTGGGCCTGACCCGCGCCTACGTCACCGGTCACGTGGAACTCGAAGGCGACATGTACACCCTGCTCAGGCGAATGGCGGACTTCGCCTTCGCCCAGGGCATCAACGTGAATGCCCGGGACGCCTTCGAGATCATCCGCTCCGTCGGCTGGGTCAAGTTCGTCAACCGGGTGGCACCGCCGCCCCAGGAGGTCCGGCGCGGCACCCTGATCGGGAGGGGTCTGCGCCACTCCAAGGAGCGCGACGCCGAGGTCATCCACCACCACTACGACGTGTCCAACGAGTTCTACGAACTGGTCCTCGGCCCGTCGATGACCTACACCTGCGCGGTCTTCGACGACGAAGACGGATCGCCGGACCGCGTCGGCGCCTTCGACGGGGCCCTGGAGAGCGCCCAGTTCCGCAAGTACGAACTGGTCTCCCGCAAGCTCGGCCTCCGGCCCGGCATGCGCCTGCTCGACGTCGGCTGCGGGTGGGGCGGCATGGTGCGCCACGCCGCCCGCGAACACGGCGTGAAGGTGATCGGGGTGACCCTCTCCAAGGAGCAGGCCGAGTGGGGAGCCAAGCGGATCGCCCAGGAAGGGCTCACCGACCTGGCCGAGATCCGCCACATGGACTACCGGGACGTGCCCGACGGCAGCTTCGACCGGATCAGCTCCATCGGCCTGACCGAGCACATCGGATTGCGCAACCTCGACCCGTACTTCAGCTCGCTCAACGACAAGCTGGTGCCCGGCGGACGGCTGCTCAACCACTGCATTACCCGGCCCCGCAACAACCTCAAGCCCATGAACACGAAGGGATTCATCAACCGGTACGTGTTCCCCGACGGAGAGCTGGAGGGCCCCGGCCAGATCCAGACCGCCATGAACGACGCCGGCTTCGAAATCCGCCACCAGGAGAACCTGCGCGAACACTACGCGATGACCCTCCGCCACTGGGGCGCCAACCTGGAGCGCGACTGGGACGAGGCGGTCGCGGAGGTCGGCGAGGGCACCGCGCGCGTGTGGCGGCTCTACATGGCCGGGTGCGTGCTCGGCTTCGAGCGCAACGTGGTCCAGCTCCACCAGATCCTCGGGGTGAAACTCGACGACACCGAGTCGCACATGCCCTTGCGGCCGGCCTTCTAACTGCGGCACGGGCCACTAGGGGTGTTCGCGTGGCGCGGACACCCCCGGCCACGCACCCCGCCTGCGCCAAAGAACGGCCCCGAGGCGGCATCATGGTGCCGTCGCACGGATCCGGCCCTCCGGATCCGCCACAGCGAGTCCGACCCACCGGATCCGCCACACCCAGCAGCCGTGAAGGGACCAACCCCGTGTCCTCCGACGACAACGCGCCCCAGGGCGACCAGCCACCAGCGAACGAACCCCCGCGCCACGTGAAGGAGACCGCGATCGCTCTCGTGAGCGCCTACGCGGACCACAACCGGGGGGAGCTCGACCGGACCATCCCCCGAGCGGCGGACGACGCCGACGACGTCCTGTCCGAGCTCAAGGTGATCGCCGCCTTCCTCAGCCGCCGTGTGCAGCAGACGGGGGTGGCGTGGAAGCCCGCCGACTCCCGTGAGGCCGTGGCCCGCACCGTCGCGGAGATGCTCCCTCCGGAACTGGAGTTCGCGGTCTCCACCGCGTGGGAGGCCCACTCGGTGGGGGAGGAGGAGACCGCCGAGCGCTTCACCCGGGGCGACCCCATGGTGTTCGTGCACATGCTCGCCGCCTTCTGCGCCGCCATCGGTCTGGCCGTCTACAAGCGCGCCGAACTCGTCTCCACCCTGCGCCAGGTCACCGGTCTGGGCGACTGACCGGTCGACTGACAAGCCCTGCCGGGGCGGTGTCCCCTAACAGCTCAGACACAAGTGGCAGTGGTTTACTTCACAAGCCGTCGTTCTTTACGTAGGTTTCCTACCAACCCTCAGGGGACCTTCGAAAGGAACGGGAGGCGAGCCGATGGCCCGCAGACGAGTACACAGGTACGTACCCCTCCCCGCAGCCACACTGGCCCTAGTGCTTGCGGCGACCGCCTGCAACGGCGGTGGTGACGGCGGTGATGGCGGAGGCGACACCGACAGCCTCCAGGTGTGGATCATGGAGGGCACCAACCCGGACGCCACGGAATTCTTCGACGACGCCAACGCGGCGTTCACCGAGGAGACCGGAATCGACGTCGAAGTCGAGTTCGTGCCGTGGGCCGACGCCCAGGACAGCATCTCCACGGCCATCGCGGGCGGTACCTTCCCGGACGTCGTCGAGCTCGGCACCACGTTCACGCCGGAGTACGCGGACGCGGGCGCCCTGCACGACCTGTCCGGCTACATCGACGACCCCTCCTCGTACAACCAGGAGATGTACGAGATGGGCGTCATCGACGACGCCGCCTACGGCGTGCCGTGGTACGCGTCCATCCGCTCCATCATCTACCGCACGGACATCTTCGAGGAGCACGGCCACGACGTCCCGGAGAACTGGGACGAGCTGCGCGAGACCGCGATCGACCTGGCGGAGGCCGAGGAGGAGATGATCGCCTTCCCGGTCCCCGGCGACGCCCAGTACTCGGTCGTGCCCTGGATCTGGGGCGCCGGGGCGGAGGTCGCCGTCGAGGAGGAAGACGGCACCTGGACCTCCACCATCAACAGCGAGGAGGGCCGCGCCGGGGTCGAGTTCTTCACCGGCCTGTCCCTGGAGGACGACCTGTCCACGACTGGCGCGGTCAACTGGAACGAGATCGACGTCATGGAGTCGCTGTCCGACGAGGACGCCATCATGGCGATCTCCAACAGCTCCAACCCCATGGCCATCCTGGAGTCCAACCCGGACCTGGAGGGCAGGATCGGCGCCTTCACGCTCCCCGGCCAGGAGAGCGGTTACACCGACTCCTTCGCGGGCGGTTCCGTGCTGTCGGTGTTCGAGGGCACCGGCAACGAGGAGGCCGGCTGGCAGTACGTCGAGCACCTCACCGACGATGAGTTCTCGACCCGCTGGGCCGATGACACCGGCTTCTTCCCCGGCGGAGCGGACGAGATCGCCGAGTACGCCGCATCCGACGACGAGCTGGTCCAGCCGTTCGCCGTCCAGCTCGACGAGGCCGGGCGCGGCACTCCGGTCACCCCCGCCTGGGGCCAGGTGGAGGCCGAAGGTGTCCTCGTCGGAATGCAGCAGGACATCCTGAACGGCAACGCCACCGTGGAGGAGGCCACCGACAACGCGGCCGAGACCATCGAGAACATCCTCAACGAGGGCAGTTAGTTGCAGCTGGGTACACCCGTCCGACCGCCGTCCGGCGGGAGGAAGAGGAAAGCGCCGCTCCTGGGCATGCGGGGGCGGCGCGCCCTGCTGCCCTGGGTGCTGCTGGCCCCGCCACTCGTGGTGATCGGGCTGCTCCTGTTGTTCCCCATCGCCCGGATCGTGTGGCTGTCCTTCCGCGACTTCCACCTGCGCAACCTGGTTTCGGGCGAATCCGACTTCATCGGTTTCGACAACTACGTCACGCTGCTCACAGACCCGTACCTGTGGCAGGTCGTCCTGCTCAACACGGTCGTGTTCGCAGTGGTCGCGGTGGTCACGACCGTGGTCCTGGGCACGCTCGTCGCCCTGCTGCTGGCCAACCTCAAACCCGTCCCCCGGGTCATCGTGGTCTCCTGCATCATGGTGGCCTGGGCGATGCCCGCGGTGAGCGGCACCTACGTATGGATCTGGATCTTCGACGTCGACCAGGGCATCGTCGCCCAGGCCCTGCAGGCCCTCGGCGTCATCGACCCCTCCGGCTACAACTGGTTCGCCGACCGCCTCTGGTTCTACGCGATCGTCACGCTCAACATCGTGCACAGCGGCTTCCCGTTCGTGGCCGTCACCGTCCTCGCGGGCCTGCTCACGGTGCCCAAGGAGCTGCACGAGGCGGCGCGGATCGACGGCGCCGGGCCGTGGAAGCGCTTCTGGCACGTCACCTTCCCGACCCTGAAACCGGTGTTCGCGGTGGTGACGGTGCTGTCCACCATCTGGGACTTCAAGGTGTTCGCGCAGATCTACCTGATGCCCGGCGGCGACGTCGGGGGCTCACAGATGCTCAACCTGGGCGTGTGGGCCTATGTGCGGTCCTTCGGCCAGAACGACTTCGGCATGGGTTCGACCATCGCGGTCCTGCTCACGCTGCTGCTCCTGGGGATCACCATCGTGTACCTGAGGGCGCTGTTCCGAGAGGACGAGCTGAGATGACCCAACCGAACACCGGTTCCTCCGCCGCGTCCACTGCCTCCCGGTCCGCCGAGGAGCGCGCCGCTTGGGAAGCGCGGGTCCTGGCAGCCCAGCGCCGGAGCGGGACGCTCCGCGTCGGCCGGATCATGGGCAAGGCGGCCGGGGTGAGCGCACTCCTGTTCTTCACGCTCTTCCCCGTCTACTTCATGGTGGTCAGCGCCTTCTCGGACAGTAGGACCTCCGGGACCGGGGCGCTGCTGCCGACGGACGTCTCGTTCGAGAACTTCGTGTTCGTCATGACCGAGGGCAACTTCGGCGTCTACCTGCGCAACTCGCTGGTGGTCGCCGGGATCACCGTGGCGTGCGCCTGTGTGCTGTCGATGCTCGCTGCCGTGGCGGTGGCCCGCTTCCGCTTCCGGTTCCGCACCGCGGTGCTCGTGATGATCCTCATCGTGCAGATGGTGCCCCTGGAAGCACTGGTCATCCCCCTGTTCATCCAGGTGCGCGACCTGCAGCTGCTCAACACCGTGATCGGGCTGAGCCTGGTCTACGTTGCGCTGTCCCTGCCACTGGCCGTCTGGATGATGCGCGGCTTCGTGGCCGCGGTACCCAAGGAGGTGGAGGAAGCCGCCTACATCGACGGCGCCTCCTGGCCGCAGATGTTCTGGAAGGTCCTGTTCCCGCTGGTGGCCCCGGGGCTGGTGGCCACCGCGATCTTCTCGTTCATCGTCGCGTGGAACGAGTTCGTCCTGGCGATGACCTTCATGACGCAGAGCGAGAACTACACGGTCGCTGTGGGGCTGCGCCAGTTCTTCGGCCAGTACGCCAACGACTGGGGGCACGTGATGGCCGCCTCGACGATCATCACCATCCCCGTGATGGTGTTCTTCATCCTCGTCCAGCGCTGGCTCGTCGCCGGGCTCGTGCAGGGCGCGGTGAAGGGCTGAACCGGGCCCCGCCGCGGGGCGGGACCGGAGCGGACGTGCACAGAGCAAAGAGAAGGCAGACAAGGGAAAAGGGGCCGGTCCTCCGGGGGGAAGGACCGGCCCCTCTGCCATGGCCCCGAGGGGCCGACCAGGCGAGGCCGCGCTTCGGCTCAGCCGCGCAGGTCGCGCTTGAGGATCTTGCCGGTGGAGGTCATCGGCAGCTCGGTGCGGAACTCGATCTCACGCGGGTACTTGTACGCGGCCAGCTTCTCCTGGGCGAAGGCGGTGAGGTCCTCCGCCGTGGCCTGGGAGCCCTCCTCGAGGATCACGAACGCCTTGATCTCCTCGCCGTGCGTGTCGTGGGGGACACCGATGACGGCCGCCAGGCTGACGGACTCGTGCGTCATCAGGACCTCCTCGACCTCCCGCGGGTACACGTTGAAGCCACCGCGGATGATCATGTCCTTGGAGCGGTCGATGATGAAGTAGAAGCCGTCGTCGTCGCGGCGGGCGATGTCACCGGTGCGGAACCAGCCGTCCTTGATGACCTCGGCGTTGATCTCCGGGCGGTTGTGGTAGCCCTTCATGATCAGGTGGCCGCGGATCGCGATCTCGCCGACCGGGTCCTCGTCGCCCTCCTTGACCACCGTGTTCCACTCGGGGTCGATCAGCTTCATCTCCACACCCCAGACCGGGCGGCCGATGGAACCGAGCTTGGCGCCGGTCTCGGGGTTGTTGAAGGACGCGACCGGGGACGTCTCGGACAGGCCGTAGCCCTCCTTGATACCCACGCCGAACAGCTTGGTGAAGTCCTCAGCGAGCTGGCCGGGCAGGGCCGAACCACCGGAGACGGCGTCCACCACGCTCGCCGCGATGGCCTCCAGGTCGTACTTGCCGGGCTCTGCGGACTTGACGGCGTTGAGCAGGCCCCAGTACATGGTGGGCACGCCCGCGAAGCCGGTGACGCCCTCCTTCTCCATGAGCTCCAAGGCCTGGTCGCCGTCGAAACGCGGCATGAGGATCATCGTGCCGTGGCGGTAGAGGCTGGCGTTGAGCATCACCGTCTGGCCGAAGATGTGGAACAGCGGCAGCACCGTGAGCGCCACGTCGCGGCCGTCCGGGTGCGGATTGACCAGGCTGGAGGCCACGATGGCGTTCACCATCAGGTTGTTGTGGCTCAGCTCGGCGCCCTTGGGCTTACCGGTGGTGCCGCTCGTGTAGATGATGACCGCGGTGTCGTCCGCGTTGGACTGCACGGTCTCGAACGTGCCCGGCTGGCCGTCGAGCGCGGCCCAGATGCTCTCGGCGCCGTCGATCGTGGACTCCGTGGCCCCGGCCGTGGCGGGCATGTCGATGAAGAGCTCGCAGCTTTCCACCTGGTTGAAGGCCTCGAAGGAGCGCTCGCCCAGCGGGAGCTCGGGGGAGCCGGTAAAGGCGAAGAGGGCCTTCGCCCCAGAGTCCTCCAGGTGGTAGGCGATCTCGCGCGGCGTCAGGAGCACGTTGAGCGGAACGACCACGGCGCCCGCCTTGAGCGCACCGAAGTACACGAACGGGAAGTACGGCAGGTTGGGGCTGGCCAGCGCGACCCGGTCACCGGGCTTGATGCCCCGGGAGACCAGCAGGTTCGCGACCTGGTTCGCGACCATGTCGGTGATCGCGTAGTTCAGTCGAGTGTCGCCGAAGACCAAGCACTCCTTCTCCGGAACGGATCGTGCGCCGTCCTCAAGAAGTACGGACAGGTTGAACATGGGGGCCTCCCGCAGCCACGTGAATACAGACAGGTGAAACGAACCAGGTGTGACCTGGGCCGCGTGTTCTGCGCCACTTTTACGGCAGAGTAACAAACCGCGCGGTCGGTGTGGAGGGCCGAGGGGCCCCATCCTGCATCCGCGTCGCTGTCACCCGGCCACAAACGGAGGTTCCGGGCGGGGAAAACTGGTCTTCGGCCGGGTGCCGCAGCCGCTAACCTGAAGGCAGCACACCCAGAACCGACTAAGGAAACCTCAGCGATGACAGCGGTAGACGGCGACCAGACCACGGGCGAGACCTACGACGCCCGCGCCCTTCAGGACAAGTGGCAGGCGCGCTGGGCCGCCGAACTCCCGTTCGAGGCGAACGAGGATCCGGACGACACCCGGCCTCGCTCCTACATCGTCGACATGTTCTCCTACCCCTCCGGCGACCTGCACATGGGCCACGCGGAGGCGTACGCCATCGGCGACGTGATCGGCCGCTACCGCTTCCAGCGCGGCGACAACGTCCTGCACCCGGTCGGCTGGGACTCCTTCGGCCTGCCCGCCGAGAACGCGGCGATCAAGAACAACACCCACCCCCACGCGTGGACCTACGCCAACATCGAGACCCAGGCCGCCTCGATGCGCCGCTACGGCCTCGCCCTGGACTGGTCGCACCGCCTGCACACCAGCGACCCCGAGTACTACAAGTGGAACCAGTGGCTGTTCACCCGCTTCTTCGAGCGCGGCCTGGCCTACCGCAGGGACGGCCTGGTCAACTGGTGCCCCCAGGACCAGACCGTGCTCGCCAACGAGCAGGTCGTCCAGGGCAAGTGCGAGCGCTGCGGATCCGACGTCGAACGGCGCGCGCTGAACCAGTGGTACTTCAAGATCACCGACTACGCCCAGCGCCTGCTGGACGACATGGACCAGCTGGACAACGGCCGCTGGCCGGACGAGATCCTGGCCATGCAGCGCAACTGGATCGGCCGCTCCACCGGTGCCGACGTGCACTTCGAGATCGAGGGCCGCGACGAGCCGGTCACCGTCTACACGACCCGGCCGGACACCCTGTACGGGGCCACCTTCTTCGTCGTGGCCGCCGACGCCGACCTGGCCGACGAGCTGTGCGCGCCGGAGCAGCGCGAGGCCTTCGAGGCCTACCGCTCCGACATCGCCAAGCTCTCCGACATCGAGCGCCAGACCACCGAGCGCCCCAAGACCGGCGTGTTCCTGGGCCGCTACGCCGTCAACCCGGTCAACGGCGAGCGCATGCCCGTCTGGGCCGCCGACTACGTCCTGGCCGGGTACGGGCACGGCGCCATCATGGCGGTGCCCGCGCACGACCAGCGCGACCTGGACTTCGCCCTGGCCTTCGACCTGCCGGTCCGGACCGTGGTGGAGACCGGTGAACCCGACCCGGCCGAGACCGGCGTGGCCACCGCGGGCGAGGGCACCCTGCGGGCCTCCGGCCCGCTGGACGGCCTGTCCAAGGCCGACGCCATCGACCGCATCGTCGAGATCCTGGGCGAGCGCGGCACCGGCGAGGCGACCGTGAACTTCCGCCTGCGGGACTGGCTGCTGTCCCGCCAGCGCTACTGGGGCACGCCGATCCCGATCATCCACTGCCCCTCCTGCGGTGAGGTACCGGTCCCCGACGACCAGCTGCCGGTCACCCTGCCCGACCTCAAGGGCGCCGAACTGGCCCCCAAGGGCATCTCGCCGCTGGCCGCGGCCAAGGACTGGGTGAACGTCGACTGCCCGTCCTGCGGCGGTGCGGCCGAGCGCGACACCGACACCATGGACACCTTCGTCGACTCGTCCTGGTACTTCCTGCGCTACGTCTCCGCGCACCTGGACACCGCGCCCTTCGACACCGAGGCCGTCAACAAGTGGGGCCCCGTCGACCACTACATCGGCGGTAAGGAACACGCGACCCTGCACCTGATGTACGCGCGGTTCTTCACCAAGGTCCTGTACGACATGGGCATGGTGAACTTCACCGAGCCCTTCCGCCGCCTGACCAACCAGGGCCAGGTCATCAACCAGGGCCGGGCGATGTCCAAGTCGCTGGGCAACGGCGTCGACCTGGGCGACGAGATCGACCTCTACGGGGTGGACGCGGTCCGGCTGACCATGCTGTTCGCCTCCCCGCCCGAGGAGGACGTGGACTGGGCCGACGTGTCCGTCGTCGCCGCGAGCAAGTTCCTCAACCGCGCCTACCGGGTGATGGGCGAGGCCGGGGCGGCCAGCGCCCCCGGGACCGACTTCGCCGCGGGCGACACCGAGCTGCGCCGCTTCACCCACCGCATGATCGACCAGATCACCGGCCTGGTCGAGGACCGCCGCTTCAACGTGGCCATCGCGCGCTGCATGGAGCTGGTCTCGGCCACCCGCAAGGCGATCGACTCCGGGCCCGGCGCCGCCGACCCGGCGGTCCGCGAGGCCGCCGAGTTCGTGGCCGTCGCCCTGTCCCTCTTCGCGCCCTACGTCGCAGAAGAGGGCTGGGAGAAGCTGGGCCACACCGGTACGGTCGCCGTGGGCA
The DNA here is from genome assembly GCF_054777395.1 of Nocardiopsis oceani. Taxonomy (NCBI): domain Bacteria; kingdom Bacillati; phylum Actinomycetota; class Actinomycetes; order Streptosporangiales; family Nocardiopsidaceae; genus Nocardiopsis; species Nocardiopsis oceani. Next base: position 69,633 of record NZ_BAAHAR010000033.1, on the reverse strand, counting down.
ACTGGCCCGAGGCCGACCCGGCCCTGCTGGTCCAGGAGTCCGTGACCTGCGTGGTCCAGGTGCAGAGCAAGGTCCGCGACAAGCTGTCCGTCGCGCCCGACATCGACCCCGACGAACTGGAGCGGCTGGCCCTGGCCTCGGAGAAGGCACAGAACTTCATCGCCGACAAGACGGTCCGCAAGGTCGTGGTCCGGGCACCCAAGCTGGTGAACATCGTCGTCGGCTGACCCGCCGCGCGGGGGCGGTGGTCGCGAGGGCGGCCGTCGCCCCCTTACTGTGGCGTGACAACGGACTGGGAGGCGGTGGCCGGGTGGGCTCTGCGACGGGCGGTGAACCCCGCCCCTGGACGCGAGCGGTGATCATCGGCGCGGGTGCGGTGGTGCTCTCCGGCGCGGCCATCGGCGGTGGTCTCTGGTTCGCCGGGGACGACCCCGACGAACCCCACGGCGGTGACGTCCACACCGCCGCGCCCGCGTGCGGGGAGGTCCCCGAGGCAGCCATCGCCGAAGCCGTACCCGAGGCGGCCCTGGAATCGACCGGGAACGGGCCTCTGGCGGGCGGAGAGAACACCGCCTGCGTGTGGACCTCGGCGGGGCAGGACGACGGCGTACAGGGCGTCCTGCGCGTGGACCTGTCCGCGCGCTTCACCGACCCCTCAGCCGAACCCGCCGTCACCGGTGACGAATCCGCCGCCGAGGCCCGGGGCGCGGTGGTTCCCCCGCGCGGTGAACCCGTCGACTCCGACACCGGGATCGACGGCGAGGTCTGGCGCGGCCAGGTCCCCGGTGCCGCCGAGCTCGCCTTCCACACCGACAACCTGGTGGTCCGCGTCTCCTACTCGGGGGTCTCCGGCGGAGACCCCGTGCCCTTCGAGGAGGCCCGTGACACCACCGTGGCCTTCGCTGGCCGACTCGGGGAGGCACTGTGACCGCACCACCGCCGGACGGGACCGAACCCACGCCTCCGCACGGCGCTTCGCGTCCGCACGGCGCCACTCCACAGGCCGGGGACGCACCGCGGACCGACGACCCCGGCGCCACACCGCCGCAGAGCCGCGGGCTCGCCATCACCCTCCTGATCATCCTGCTGGTGGTGGCGCTGGGCCTGGCCGCGTGGCTCGCCTGGTACCTCCTGGCCAACGGGGTGGAGCGCGGCGACTTCGAAGCCGCACCTGAGTGCGACATCGGGGAGACCGAAACCCTCGAGGAGCTCGTGCCCGGTTATGAGGCGGAGATCGAGGAGACCATCGGCACCGTCCAGGACACCTTCGGGGAGGGCTGGCAGTGCCGCTGGGCCACCCCGGAAGGATCGGGTGACTCGGTCCCCGCGGCCGCCACCCTCGTACTGGTGGCCGCACCCGTGGAAGGCGGCGAGGAGACCGCCGCCGACACCCTGCACGACACCGCCGACGGCAACGGATCCGAACCCGTCGAAGGGCTGGGCGACGAGGCCCTGAGCTGGGTCGAGGAAGGCACCTTCGAGGTGGGCTGCGTCGGCACCAGGGTGTCCAACCTGTACGTGGAGTCCTGCTACACGGCCGCCACCGACTACGACGCGGTCGGCTCGGTGGACGGCGACGTCGCAGCCGGGGAAGCGGAGCGCCTCGCAGAGGCCGTCGTCGACGAGCTGCCCGAATCAGAGTAGGGCCGAGCCAGGGTAGGACCGATCGGGCCGGAGCCACGCCGGGCATCCCGAGGGTCTACCAGAGGCCGTCGACGAAGTCCTCCACGGCCGGGGCGACCTCCGGCGAAAAGGCGCGGTCGGCGTCCAGCGCGGCCGCACCCGGCGAGTCGTCGTACTCGCGCAGGATGTGGTCCACCCCGGCCAGGTCCACCCGCTCGGCGCCGTCGAAGCCCTCCATGAGCCGATCGACCTCCGCACGGTTGACCTGGGCGTCCTCGTCACCCCACAGGACCAGCACCGGGGTGCCCCCCGGGAGCCCTTCGGCGAGCTCCGGCGGGTCGAAATCGTCGATCCAGGCGAGGAACTCCTCGCTCTCGGAGCTGAAGAGCCCGGTCCTGTCCTCCTCGGGCAGATCCTCACCGGCGCGGATCGCGGCCCGGGCCGCCCGGGCGTCGGAGAGCATCCCGACGGCGTCCGCCTCCTCGAGCCCGCCCTGGGCCTCACCCATGCGGACCTGCTCGGCAACCTGGCGGTCGATGAGGTCCAACATGCGGGTGCCCGGAGGGGCAGCCAGTACCAGTGCGGGATCAGCGTCCAAGAGGTCGTGGGCGCGCAGCGCGAACAGCGCACCCTCGCTGTGCCCCACGACGACGGTGCGCTCAGGGTCCACCTCGGGCTGGGAGACCAGCTCCGCGTAGGCGGCGACCATCTGCTCGTCGAAGACGAGCGGATCCATTGCCCCCTCCATGGCCGCCTGATGGGCCTCGTCCATGTCCGCCTCGTCGCCGCTGCCCAACTTGTCATAGCGCAGCGTGGCCACCCCGGCGCCGGTGAGGACACGGGAGAGGTTGAGGTTGGTGTCGGCCTCGGGACGTTCCGGACCGTTGCCGTCCCGGTCGGTGGGCCCGCTGCCGGAGATGATGAGAGCCCCGGGGACGGTGCCGTCCTGGCCCTCCGCGGGGGAGGTGAAGGTACCGGGGACGGTGAGCCCCCCGCCCTCGAAGGAGACCTCGCGCTCGTCCCCGGCCGCGCCGGGCAGTTCCGGACCGTCCTCCGTGGGCATGCAGGCCGTAGCGAGCAGCGTCGCGGCGGCCGCGGACAGGAGGACGCGGGGCGCGGGCAGGAGTGCGCGGGCGCGGCCGCTGGTGCGCGGTGGGCGGTGCGCGGAGGCGGAGGCGGAGGCAGGTGTCGACACGCCCTTCAGCGTATCGGCCCGCCGACCGCCCCCGTCGCTCACGTGCCGGCGGCGGGAAACCGGGCCCGTCGCACGGCCGGGGTTCAGACCCGGCGCATCACGGTGACGACCTTGCCGAGGATGGTCGCGTCGTCGCCGCTGATCGGTTCGTAGGCCTCGTTGCGGGGCATCAGCCAGGCGTGCCCGTCCTTGTCGCGGTTCAGCACCTTCACGGTCGCCTCGTCATCCAGCAGCGCCGCCACGATGTCGCCGTTCTCCGCGTCCTGCTGCTGGCGGATCACCACCATGTCACCGTCGGTGATGGCGGCGTCGATCATGGAGTCACCGACCACGGTGAGCATGAACAGGCGTCCCTCGCCGACGAGCTGGCGGGGCAGGGCGAGCACGTCCTCGACCGCCTCCTCGGCCAGGATCGGTCCACCGGCGGCGATCCGGCCGACCAGCGGCACCGAGGCCGCGCGGGTGGATTCAGCGGTGAGCTCCTCCGGGGTAAGGGTCTGCCCGGTATCGCGCCCGGGCCTGCGCAGCTCGACGGCGCGCGGCCGGTTCTGGTCCCGGTGCAGGTAGCCCTTGCGCTGGAGGACCTTGAGCTGGTGCGCCACGCTGGACGGGCTGGACAGGCCGACGGTGTCACCGATCTCCCGGATGGACGGCGGATAGCCCCGTTCCCGGACGTACCGCTGAATGCAGTTGAGAACGCTCTGCTGGCGCGCGGTGAGTTTGGGGGAGTCGGGCGTGTCAGTGCCCGTGCCACCCACGGGCGAAAGAACAGTGGTGGGTCCGGAGCCGACGGCTCCGGGATTCTCCTCCGGCACGGCCGGGCCTCCTCGGCATTCGGTTCGGTCAGGGCCTGCAAGCGTGGCCAGTGCCGACCCGCGACCGCGCCGACCTGGTGGTCCACGGGGTGGCGAATCCGGCGTTAAGTCAAGGTCAACATTAGTCGTTGCACACGGTGATATCAAACAAGCGTTCGAGCGTCCGCGGGGTATTGCAGAGGATTTCCGATCCCCGTTTCCGGCGGACCCCACTTATGTGTGTACACGTGTTCACCCGTCGTTGTCTCCCGAATGGTGCAACAGGATCCGGCTCGATCTATAGGGAGGTGTGCTCCGTCCGGTATGGGGTTCGTCTCGCGTCCGCGCTCCGGGGGCCGTCTATACCGGAAAGGCCCATGTGGGCGCGGGGTTCCGGCCGATGCCGCGGGTGCGCCGTCCGGAAGGCCACGCGCCCCACCCCCTCTATCCTTGGAGGCGGCGCCCGGTGCCGAAAGCCCCGATTCCCCGTCTTCCCGTGTCCCGGTCGCGGCCCGTCGACCGCGGTACCGCGTCGTGTGCGGAACGCGCCGCGGGGAAGGTTGCGGCGCACGCCGCCGGGGTCATAAGTTCGACCACAACATCTGGTGTTGCCCATGGGGCGACAGGCCAGAAGTTGTGGTTTAGTAGAGTCACGGGTTGTTGTTCGGGTAGAGGGAAGCAGGTGAACCGGGATGCACTGTCCGTTCTGCCGCCATCCGGACACCCGGGTGATCGACAGCAGATCCACCGATGACGGCGCGGCTATCCGACGTCGGCGGTCCTGCCCGGTCTGCGAGCGCCGGTTCACCACACAGGAGACCGTCCTGCTGATGGTCGCCAAGCGCTCCGGTGTCACCGAACCCTTCAGCCGCACCAAGATCATCGCCGGGGTGCGCCGAGCCTGCCAGGGCCGCCCCGTCTCCGAGGACGCCCTCGCCAAACTCGGCCAGAAGGTCGAGGAGGAGATCCGGGGCCGGGGCGTGGCCGAGGTGCCCGCCAACGAGATCGGCCTCGCCATCCTCGGCCCGATGCGCGACCTGGACGAAGTCGCCTACCTGCACTTCGCCAGCGTCTACCGGGGCTTCGAGAGCTTGGCCGACTTCGAGTCCGAGATCGCCAGCCTGCGCCAGGACCGCGAGGACGAGGAGACTCCCGCGGTGGACGCGACTTCCATCGACACGACTTCCACCGGGTAGCGACCCCGCGCGTCGAGCGCGCCGCCGGGACCAGCCGCCCCAGGGTGGGCTGACACGGGACGACAGAGCACGCCACCGTGCCGGCACCACTCCGAACTTCATTACGCCCGCGCGGTCACCGCCGGTCCGCGCACGAAGAGCACTTTCGGGGAGACGCCACCATGACCGAAACCACCAGCGGCCCAGCGGGGCGCAAGGGCAAGGGGACCCGCAAGGGCCTCAAGATGAAGCGGGTCTTCACGACCGAGGGGACACACCCCTACGACGCCCTCGAGTGGGAGCGCCGCGACGTCGTCATGACGAACTGGCGCGACGGCACCGTCAACTTCGAGCAGCGCGGCGTCGAGTTCCCCGCCAGCTGGTCGGTCAACGCCAGCCAGATCGTCGCGAGCAAGTACTTCCGCGGCGCCGTCGGCACCCCCGAGCGGGAGTGGAGCCTCAAGCAGCTCATCGACCGCGTCGTCGGCATGTACACCGAGACCGGGCGCACCAGCGGCTACTTCGCCTCCGAAGAGGACGCGGAGATCTTCGACCACGAGCTGAAGCACGCACTGGCCAACCAGCTCTTCAGCTTCAACTCGCCCGTCTGGTTCAACGTGGGAACGGAGTCCAAGGCACAGGTCTCAGCTTGCTTTATCCTCTCCGTCGACGACACGATGGAGTCGATCCTCGACTGGTACAAGGAGGAGGGGATCATCTTCAAGGGGGGTTCCGGCGCGGGTGTGAACCTGTCCCGGATCCGCTCCAGCATGGAGCTGCTCACCTCCGGCGGTACCGCTTCGGGCCCGGTCTCCTTCATGCGCGGCGCCGACGCCTCCGCCGGGACCATCAAGTCCGGCGGCGCCACCCGGCGCGCGGCCAAGATGGTGGTGCTGGACGTCGACCACCCCGACATCGAGGAGTTCGTCGAGACCAAGTCCCGCGAGGAGCACAAGATCCGTGCCCTGCGCGACGCCGGTTTCGACGTGGACCTGGGCGGCGACGACATGTTCAGCGTCCAGTACCAGAACGCCAACAACTCCGTCCGGGTCTCCGACGCCTTCATGCGCGCCGTCGACACCGGGTCCGAGTTCGGGCTCACCTCCCGCACCACGGGCGAGGTCCTCGCCACCGTGGACGCCAAGGACCTCTTCCACCGCATGGCCAAGGCCGCGTGGGAGTGCGCCGACCCGGGCATCCAGTACGACGGCTCCATCCAGGACTGGCACACCAACCCCGAAACCGGGCGAATCAGCGCAAGCAACCCTTGCTCGGAGTACCTCAGCCTGGACGACTCCTCCTGCAACCTGGCCTCGATCAACCTGCTGAAGTTCCTGCGCGAGGACGACAGCTTCGACGTGGAGACCTTCACCAAGCTCACCGAGCTGGTCATCACGGCGATGGACATCTCCATCACCTTCGCCGACTTCCCGACTCAGCAGATCGGCGACACCACGCGCGCCTACCGCCAGCTGGGTATCGGATACACGAATCTTGGCGCCCTGCTCATGGCGACCGGCCATGCCTACGACTCCGACGGCGGCCGCGCGGTCGCCTCCGCCGTCACCTCGCTGATGACCGGTACCGCCTACCGCCGCAGCGCGGAACTGGCGGGTGTCGTGGGCCCCTACGACGGCTACAAGCGCAACGAGCAGGCGCACAAGCGCGTTATGCGCAAGCACGCCGCCGCCAACGACGACCTGCGCACGGTCGGCACCCTGGAGCGGCCGATCCATGCCGCCGCCACCAAGGAGTGGGCGGACTGCCTCAAGGTCGGCGAGCGCAACGGTTGGCGCAACGCCCAAGCCAGCCTGCTCGCTCCCACCGGCACCATTTCCTTCATGCTAGACAGCGACACCACGGGGATCGAGCCGGACTTCTCGCTGGTGAAGTTCAAGAAGCTGGTCGGCGGCGGCTCCATGCAGATCGTCAACCAGGCGATCCCGCGCGCGCTGCGGAACCTGGGCTACCAGGAGGAGCAGATCGAGGCGATCGTCGAGTACATCGCCGAGAACGGCCACGTCGAGGACGCGCCCGGCCTGCGCCCCGAGCACTACGAGGTGTTCGACTGCGCCATGGGTCGCCGGTACATCCAGCCCATGGGCCACGTGCGCATGATGGCCGCGGCCCAGCCGTTCCTCTCGGGTGCCATCTCCAAGACGGTGAACGTGCCCGAGGAGGCCACGGTCGCCGACTTCGAGCACATCTACTACGAGGGCTGGCGCCTGGGGCTGAAGGCCCTGGCGGTCTACCGCGACAACTGCAAGGTCGGCCAGCCGCTGTCCACCGCCAAGACCGAGGACAAGGCCGAGGACGCCCCCCAGGTCGTGGAGGTGGTCCGCCCGGTCCGACGTCGGCTGCCGAAGAAGCGGCCGAGCGAGACCACCTCGTTCTCCGTGGGCGGTGCCGAGGGCTACATCACCGCGGGCTCCTACCCGGACGACGGCCTCGGTGAGGTCTTCATGAAGCTCGGCAAGCAGGGGTCGACGCTGGCCGGGGTCATGGACGCCTTCTCCATCGCGATCTCCATCGCCCTCCAGTACGGGGTCCCGCTGGAGACCTACGTGGAGAAGTTCACCAACATGCGCTTCGATCCGGCGGGGATGACCGACGACCCGGACGTGCGCATGGCGCAGTCGGTGGTGGACTACATCTTCCGCCGCCTGGCGCTGGACCACCTGCCCTACGAGGAGCGGGCCGCCCTCGGGGTCCTGTCCGCCTCCGAGCGCGAGGCGCAGCTGAACGGTGAGGACCCGGCGCAGCTGGCCGCCCAGGTCGAGTCGTACGCGCAGTCGGCTGCCTCCACTGAGTCGGCCCCGGCCGCCCCGAAGGAGGAACAGCCGACCGGGACCGCGCCCGCAGCTGAGGCCCCGCGTACCGGGGGCTTCGTGGCCGACGCCCCGCTGTGCATCACCTGCGGTACCAAGATGCGCCCGTCCGGCAGCTGCTACGCCTGTGAGGGCTGCGGCGCCACCAGCGGCTGCAGCTGACCGCTGAGCCAGCTGACCACGGGTGGTTGAGCCGCGGACACAGGAGGGTCGTAGGAGGGGAGACGGCGTTGAGCGCCGTCTCCCCTTCTCGTTGTGATCGCAGGCCACTCGTGCGCTTTTCATCACTCCGCGAGAGCTGCCGTCGTCGACACTGAGCGGCTGCGCCACTACCTGTCCGTGTTTACGCCTTGGCAGGCCGAGGCCGAGGCCGTGGCTGAGGACGGTGGTTTCTCTGTGTTCATCCCCGGGGTGCCGGTGGCGGCGGACGCCCCGACCTTCGACGAAGCGGTCACTGAGATGGTGGAAGCTCTGCGTGAGTACGCAGAAGGCTGGCAGCACCGCTTTCTCGACACGCCCAACCACCGGGAGAATGGGGGACTGGTCCAGCTGGTGACCCTAAGCAGCGATACGCAACTGCGAGCTTGGATCTTAGGTGAAGGATCGGACGCCCTGCCCGCTGAGCTGGTCCACCTCCTGGTCACCAGGGCGGGAGTGGACGAGGCTGAGGTAGCCCGGATGAGCAAGGAGGAAGCCGTGGACAGGATGTGCCGGTACTGGACCGACGGGCTCTGAAGCGGTGCTGATCCCATCGGCGGGACGAGGGACCGCCCGTTTCTGAGGTGGTCCATACCTGTGGTTGGTGGGGTAGGGGAGCGGGTAACCCTTCGGCACCCAGCGAGCTTCAGCGGAAGGTGGACCCCATGCTGATTGCCGCGATTCTCCGGACGAAGGGTCCGGAGGTGGTGACCGTCGCTCCTGACGCGACCGTTGCGGAGCTGCTCACCGCACTCGCCCACCACAACATCGGCGCCATCGTCGTCGCCGAGAACGACACACTCATCGGTATCGTCTCCGAACGCGACGTCGTCCGGCACCTGGAACATCGCGGGCCCGACCTCCTGTCCGTGCAGGTTACGGAGATCATGACCGCCGACGTGGTCACCTGCACCACCGAGGACACCGTCGAAGAGGTCAGCGAACACATGACCCTGCGGCGTTTCCGGCATGTGCCGGTGACCTCCGAGGGCCGGCTGGCGGGCATCGTCAGCATCGGTGACCTCGTCAAGAGCCGCCTGCGGGTGCTGGAGGACGACCGCAGCCAGTTGGAGGCCTACATCCACGGACGATGACGGATCGTCGGCCGACCGGACGGCGGCACCGCGGCCGCCGTCAGCCTTTGGCGCGCCTGCCCGTCGCCGCTGCGACGGCGGCGGTCGCTCCGGTCACGCCCAGCACGGCCGGCCAGGAACCGATCTTCTTGGCGAGCGGGTGCGAGAGGCCGAAAGCGGCCACGTACACCCCCGTCAGCGCGGTCGCCGTGCCCAGGCCCGAGCGGCGGCGCGTGGTCTCGAAGGCCGCCGCTCCGAAGGCGGCCAGGACCGCGCCGCCCAGCGGGCGGTTGCCGGTGGCGCGGGCGACCGAGTAGCCGCCGATGAGACCGGCGGTGGTCAGGACGGCACTGGGTACTGCTGGCATCGGGGCCCCCGTTTTGTTCCGATTCGGCGTCATCGACCCTAGCCCCACGGTCAATGCTGCACCATTTGGCGCGCGGGTTTCGGCGGCTGTCCCGGTTGAAGTCTGGTCGGGCAGGATTACCGGGAAGCTGATTCCCAGTCACACTCGGGAAACAACCCATGGGTTTCGGTTGGTGGGCGTGAAAGGCTAGACGCAGACCACTACCGCTTTTTCGTGCGTCAACCCCGTCCCGACCTGGAACCGGAAAACGGTACGCCGCGTCGAAGCCGATAGTTCCCGACCTTCCTGTGACAAGGAGTGCATGCCTATGTCGTTCGCGCAGACCGTGCGCGGCGCGGCCGGTGCGGTAGCCCAAGGGGGCGACCCGCGCGAGGTTGTGACCGACGCAGTGCAACAGGCCGCTGGCCAAGGAGCTGCTGAGGGCTCCGGCCAGGGGTCCGGTCAGAGTGCGGAGGGCGGACTCGACCCGCGGGACTTCGTCGCCGCGCGTGAGCAGGGCGCCTCCGTCGACACCCGGATCGAGCAGAAGAGCGCCGCGCTCGGCAACGCTGGCGAGGCGCTCAACCGCAGTTACTACGAGCGCGGCCGGGGCGGCCCGGTCCACGTGATCTGCCCGATGGTGATCCCACGGGGCCGCACGCTCGTCACGATGCTTCCGGCGATCGCCCTGGTGATCATCGGTATCGTCGGGACCGTCACGGTGGGCGCCACCCAGGCCGTCGGCCAGGGCGTCAACCCGCTGCTCAACCCGTTCTTCGGGATCCACTACTGGATCATCACCATCGGTGTGACCGCGTTCATGTGGTGGCGCCAGGGCATGGTCATGGTGCCCGAGGGCTGCGAGGCGATCGTCACCCGCTTCGGCAAGATGGAGAACGTGTACGCGCCGGGCAGGGTCACCCTGTTCAACCCGTGGAAGCGCGTCTCCTACATCGTCAACACCACGCGCGAGTACCCGTTCAACGCGCCGATCCGCTCCGCGCCCACCAAGAGCGGCGTCCAGGCCTCCGTCGACCTGTTCGTGCAGTTCAAGATCGAGCGGGCCACGGACTTCGTGTACACCCTCGGTGGTGTCCCGGGCCTCCAGGAGAAGCTCAACAACGCGATCAGCGAGACCACCCGAAGCCTCATCTACGAGCAGGAGGCCTCGGCGATCTACGACATGGTCGGTGAGAGCACCCAGGCCCTGCTCGAGCAGCTGAACCGGCAGTTCGGCGGTATCGTCGTCCTCACCAGCGCCAACATCACCCATGCCGAGCCCTCCAGCCAGGAGTACCGGATGGACCTGGCGGCTCCCGAGATGGTGCGGGTGGCCAAGGACGCCTACACCTTCGAGTACGAGCTGCAGTTGCGCAAGGAGCAGAACGAGGGTGACCTGAACAAGGAGCTCGCGACCCTCAACGAGACGCTCTCCGCGATCCAGGCCGACATCGCCCAGTACCAGGCGCAGATGGACACGGCCTTGGAGCGCGAGACCAACCGGGCCCGCGCCGTGGCCCGGCAGCGTTTCGTGGAGGCCGAGTCCGAGGCCAACGCCAACGCCGCGCTCCTCCAGGCCCAGGCCCTGGACATCCGCGCGGTCAGCGCCTCCGAGGCGCCGGAGATCCTCAACTACCGCTTCCGGGAGAACCTCCTGGACAAGCTGGAGGCGGTCTCCGACAGCCTCCCGCAGGTGCTGCGGATCGGTTCCGGGGACGAAGCCAGCGTCGACTACCTGCGCATCGCGCAGGAGATCATCGGCCAGGCCGATGCCGCCCTGTTCTCCGCCGAGGACATGGCCGCCATCCGCGAGCGGTTGGGCGACATCAAGGAGCGGATCTCGCAGCGCGAGCGGGAGATCGACGAGCTCGTCGAGGACGAGAGCGCCAAGGTCCGTAACCCTGAGACCGACGACCCGGGAGAGGACCGGGTCGAGGAGATCCGGCAGTCGGTGAGCGACGACGCCATCGACGAGCGCATCTCCGAGGCCACCCAGGACGACCAGGGGCCGTCACCGGAACCCCAGGCGCAGCAGCCCCAGCAGCCGCCGCAAGGGCAGCCCCAGCAGGCCCCGCAGACTCCGCAGGGGCAGCCCTCGCACTCTCAGCAGCCCCCGCAGGCGCCGCCCCAGCAGGCACAGCAGGCACAGCCCCCGCAGGATCCGCCGCCGCCCCCGTGGGCGCAGGGCGGACCCCAGGGCCACGGCCAGAACCCGGGAGGTCAGTAGATGAGTGAGTCCTTCAACCCCGGCGGCGGCTCCAACATCAAGGAGTCCCTCGCCTCATGGGGCGACCTCGCGGGACTGCTGCGCGGCGGCGACCAAGGCGCCATCGTCCCGGTCGTGATACCGCGTGACAACCGCGGTCTGCGCTGGACCATGCTGGTCTGGTTCGGCCTGTTCGCGCTGCTCTCGGCGCTGATGATGGCCGTCAACATGGTGGCCGGTGACGGAGCCGTTCTGTTCGGCCTCCTCTCCGTGCCGACCCTGATCGTCGGTGTGCTCAGCATCCTCGCCGCGGGCCTGTGGTGGTGGCGCGGATCGATCGTGGAGATCGAGGAGGGCACCACCGGCATCCTCACCAAGTACGGTGCCTTCGCCAAGAGCATCGGCCCCGGCCGCCACTACCTGTGGCACCCGTGGTCCCGCGTGGACTTCGTGGTGGACACCCGTACGGAGATCCCGTACACGGCGCCGGTCCTGGCCTGCCCCACGCGCGAGAACGTGCCGCTGAAGTCGATCGAGTTCTTCCTGAAGTTCCGGATCGAGGAGCCGTACCTGTTCGTCACCACCATCGGTGCGAGCAACTTCGACCTCGTGCTGTCCAGCGCTGTACAGGACGCGATCCGCCAGCGCAGCCGCCTGGTCAACACCGAGTCCGCCTACGACCTGCGCGGTTCGAACGTCGAGGACATGCGCCGCCTGCTCAACGAGCAGCTGCGCAAGTACGGCGTGGTCATCACCGGCTGCAACATCCCGGACGTGCAGCTGCCCAGCCAGTACCAGCAGCACCTGGCCACCCGTGAACGGGTCGCCAAGGAACTGGTCGCCTACGAGCAGGAGTGGGAGCTGGCCCGCAAGCGGCGCATCGACACCCTGCTCATGGACATCGAGCGGTCCAAGAAGACCCGTGACGCCAAGATCGTCGAGGTCAACGCCTCCCTCAACAAGGCGCGCAAGGACGTCGCGCAGATGTTGGAGGAGCAGGAGACCGAGGCCCAGCGGGTGCGGTACGAGATCGAGACGCGCGGCCGGGCCGACCTGGTCGCCGCCGAGAACGAAGCCAAGGCGCAGCAGCGCCTGGCCACCGCCTACCGGGACAACCGGGCCGTGCTGGAGTACGAGCTGGCCCGTCGGCGCCTCGACGTGGGGGCCGTGCTGGCCGAGCACGCACCTCGTCCGATCGTGGTGCAGACCGAGGGCGGTTCCGGGGACGGTTCGGCGCTGTCGACGCTCCTGACGGCGCAGTTGCTGCCGCAGGTCATGAACGGCGGGGGCGGCTCCTCCCGTTCGCTGGGCCCGTCGGCGTCCCAGGACGCCTTCGACGCCGCGCAGGGGTCGGTGGCCGCCGCGGCCGCCCGACAGCAGCAGCGGTCGGAGGGACAGCAGAGCCAGCAGGACACCGCGATGCGTCAGCAGTTCGAGCAGGGTCAGGGGCACGGCGGAAACCAGGGACGCCGCGGCCGCTGACAGCCGATTTCGCGAGCCGCCGTACTAGGCGGGCACGGGAAAAGGGGCCCCGCGAACACCCGGGAAGGTGTCGCGGGGCCCCTTCGTGCGTCGAGGTGGAGGGGCGTCAGCCCGTGGGTGACAGGGCCGAGTAACCGGCGATGTCGATCCCGTGCCGGGCGGCGATCTCCACCAGGTCCTCGACCTCACCGGCCTGAGAGGTGGCTAGGTCGTCGTCGCCCACGGCGTGGGCTCGGCGCAGCGCGGTGATCGCGTCGTGGATACGCAGGTGAAGGGTGAGCACGAACTCGTGCATGGAAACTTCTCCTCGGTGGGCGGCGCTGCCATGGGGGAGCACTTTGAGGGTGTCTCCCGGGGGAACGCCCCCATCTCTACAGGCCGAGGGTGAGAGTTGAGTTGGAGTGGGACAGTACCCGGCAAAGAGCCGGGTAAGAGTCCGTGCCGCTGGTCACGGAAAGGTCAGTGGTCCACCCAGATGTACCAGTCCCCGGAGAGGTGCTCGTAGATCCTGGAACCCTGGCCGGGCACGAAGACACCCGTGGGGATGTCCTCGGAGCTGTGCGCCAGGCCCGAGGTCCGGAGGATCCCGGCGCCCTCCACCGAGTAGTGGGTGACTTCCTCGCCCACCGAGATGCTCCGCAACGGATACATGCCGGTCCACTCGCCGTTACGGGAGGTGGTGGTGGGGCTGTCCACCTCGTCACGCAACTCGAGGAGCTGCTCGGAGGAGGCCTGTACGCGCATTTGCAAGGGCACGTCGGCGACGGAGAGCCCCAGCGCGATAGCCGCGATGATCGGGGCGGAGACCCAGCGCAGCCAGTAATAGCGGATCATGGGACGGGCGATGGCGAGCGCGATCCCCAGGCGCAGCGCGCCCATACCGGCCAGGAGCAGCCCACCGACCAGGCCGATCACGAACGTGGGAAGGTGCCCCCCGGGCACGCTGTCCTCGAAGAGCAGGACGAGTCCGATCACCGCGCACGCCGGGATGTAGAGCCGACCGGGTGGCCGCGAGGCCCAACTGATCAGGCGCTCACCCAGCGTCGGCTTCTCGGCGATCTCGATCAGCTTGGCCACGGAACCGTCGGGGTTCGGGCCGGGAGCTGAGGCGGACATGGCTTTCCCCCCACCGGAATCCGGTTTGTGGCGACGCGGTGCCCGGGAGTATCCACAGGGGATCGACGGGCCGCGTCACAGTCGATACGGCCGTCGTAGCGCGGCCTGTTCCACAGGATAGAGCAGTGGCGGAGCGTGTTCGGGGCGGCGGTGCGAAATGGTGGGAGCTTTCTCCCGTGTCGTGGTTGGGGGCCGGTGTCGGGCGGACCGGCGAGCGGGAGGCCGGGGAGCGAGGACCAGGTAGTCCCACGACCATCGTCCGCCGCTCACTGACAGGAGGACACACGCAGTCGTGACCAGCACGGTCGCGCCCCAGGACCCGAACGGGGACAGGTGTTCGGCGCCCGCTGCCAGGGTTCCGGCCACGGCTGCCAGGGCGAGCAAGGGGCCGGACAGCCATGTGAGCAGGCCCACGGCGAAGGCGATCGAGAGCACCACCAACAGCGTGGGGAGGAGCGGAGCGACGAAGGCCGCGATGGGCATCCCCGCATCCGAGAGGCGCTCGGCGATCGTCGTCTCCCGGTTGCGCAGCGCCAGGGCGTACTCCGCGAACACCCAGCCCACCCCCACTCGGGTGGCGGCGGAGGCGATGTCGTAGAGGCGTCCGCGACTGATGCGCGGCTTCGTCCGGGGCCTCGGCCGGGACGTCGGCCGTGTCGTGGGCGTGGTGCGCTGCATGTCCATTCCTCCCGGGCGGCCCGGCACGGCGGTTCCGACAAGCGGAAACTACCCAAGGTGATTGAACATTACTGGTTGTGGTCCACGGTGAGTCGCACAATGCCCGAGGGATTGGTTCCGTAGCCGTTTCACTGCCCTGCTTTGGTCGCCTGCTCGCGGTGCTTGCGGACCCGCATCCGGGTCGAGCAGCGGTCGGAGCAGTAGTGCCGGTTGGCCCGGTGCGAGCTGTCCAGGAACGGGGTGTCGCAGTTGTCGGCCCCGCAGGAGCGCACACGTGCGAGAAGCCCCGCCTCCCACGCCCGCATCACGGCGGGGATCAGGGCCTCGGCCACCCGGGCGACTGGACGCCGCTCCGGGCTCACGTGCCGCAGCGGGCCGCTCAGGGAGTTCACGGCGGGGGTGAGTGAGAACTCCGCGGCCAGTGCGGACAGTGCGGCGGGGGCCGCTGCCGGATCCGGGTCCAGGACCAGTGGGGCGAGGCGGTCGCGCAGAGCGCGGACCTCGGCGAGGTCGCTGGGTGAGGTGACGGTCAGGGCCAGCGGGGCAAGAGGGCCCGGGCGCTCCAGCGATTCCAGTTCCTCCGGCCAGGGTCCCACGGGGCGGGTGGCCACCAGGTCCAGGGTGATTCGCAACAGGCCTTCCACCGAGTGTTCCGAGGTCATCCCCCCATGCTCCCATGTAACGGTAGATTGTCGTAGTCAACCGTTACGTTGGTTGCATGAACTCACCGCTGAGAGCAACGCTCACCTCCCGATGCTTCTGGGTCTACTCCCTAGTCGCGGGCCTGTGCCGGGCGCCCGCGCTGATGGTCGCCGTCGCCGCGACCACGACCAGCCTTCTCATCACCGGCAGCATCGGCACCGGTGCCCTGATGACCACCGGCCACGTGGTCGGCATGCTCGCTGCGACCCCGGTCGCGGCCCGGATCGTCGGCCGCTGGTCGCCCCACCGCGTACTCGCGGTCCAGATGGGCGCACACGGACTGTTGTGGGCAGCGGTCTGGGCCGCGGCCGGGACCGGCCAGCCCATGTGGACCTGGTACCTGGGTGCAGCCCTGGCGGGAACGGTGATCGCGGGGTCCGGGGGAGTGGTCCGTTCCTTGCTCCTGCGCACCGTCCCCGAGGGCGCGGGCCGCTCCGCATCCACCGTCGACGTCACCTTCATGGACCTGCTGATCTTCCTCGCCCCGCTGGTTGTAGCTGCCGCCGCGCCGATCCATCCGCTGGGGCCGGTCGCCGCTGTCTCCCTGCTCAGCCTGGTGGCCGCCGCGGCGGTGCCCCTGACCGGACTTCCCGACCCCCGAACCGACGGAGCCAGGGCGGGTGAGGACCGCGCGGCCGCACACCGGCTCCGTTGGAACACGGCGGCGGTCTGCTGGATCGTGTTCGGCGCGGCCATCGGCCTGTACTTCGCCGCTGTGGAGGTGGGGGCCACCGCGCTCGTGGTCGCGTACGGATACGACGTGAGTACGGCCTGGGTGGTCTTCCTCCTCCTGTCCCTGGCCAGCATCGTCGGCGGTTATCTGGACGCCGCCCGCGTGCCCGGCCACCACGAGGCTGCGTGGGCGATCGGGGCCGCCACCCTGCTCCTCGTAGGCTGCCTGCTCCTGGCCGCGGGACCGCCCCTGCCCATGGCGGCGTTCGCACTGCTCCTGAGTGGTCTTCCCGTCGCGGCGCTCCTCGGCCTGCGCTCCCACATGATCGACACCGCCGTGCCCGCCCGCCAGCGCGCGGGGTACTTCTCCTGGGCCTTCGCCGCCCAGAACGTCGGCTTCGCCCTGGGCAGCGCACTGCTGGCGGTCATCGGGCAGTCCGCGCTACTGGTGGTCTCCGCGTTC
Organism: Nocardiopsis oceani; assembly: GCF_054777395.1. Taxonomy (NCBI): domain Bacteria; kingdom Bacillati; phylum Actinomycetota; class Actinomycetes; order Streptosporangiales; family Nocardiopsidaceae; genus Nocardiopsis; species Nocardiopsis oceani. The sequence goes on along the minus strand of NZ_BAAHAR010000033.1, from coordinate 53,082 downwards.
ACCACGGCTGTCGCGCTGGCCGTCTCCCTGCACCTGTCCCGCCCCGCACGCGAAGCGGCACGGGAGGCGACGCCATAGCTCTAAGGTTGTGCTGTGCCGACGACTTCGCAGAAGAACAGCCCGCCGCCCGCACCGACCTTCGAGGTAGAGGACGAGCTCCGTGCCGCTGGCGCGCGCGTGGTGGCCGGAGTGGACGAGGTGGGTCGGGGCGCTTGGGCCGGGCCCCTCCTGGTGTGTGCCGCCGTGCCCGGCGAGGGTGCGCCGCCCGCCGGGCTCACCGATTCCAAGCGCCTCACCCCTAAGCGCCGCCGTGGGCTCGCCGAACTGGTCGAGCCGTGGGTCGCCGACTACGCCTTCGGATGGTCCGAGGCGGCCGAGATCGACGAGGTGGGCATGACCGAGGCCTTGCACCGGGCCGCTCGGCGCGCCCTTGACACGCTGGAACCCAGGCCCGAGGGCGTCATCCTCGACGGTCGGCACGATTTCATCGGCCGACCCTGGCGGGTGCGCACCCAGGTCAAGGGTGATCTCACCTGTGTGAGCGTGGCAGCGGCCGCGGTCCTCGCCAAGGTGCGCCGCGACGCCCTTATGGCCGGACTCGCCGAGGAGCACCCCGGCTACGGTTTTGAGAAGGCCGCGGGCTACCCCTCTCCCGTGCACAAGACGACCCTGGCGGAAGCCGGGCCCACCCCGCACCACCGGATGAGTTGGGCCTACCTCGACGACCTGCCGCGCTGGCGCCACCTGCGCAAGGTCAGGCCCGCTCCCGGGGGCCAGATCCCCCTGCTGTGAGCCGGGCCCGGCGACGACACGCCGCCCCGGACTGGACATCCGCCCCCACTTGGGGCAAGGCTGTTCCTAGTCCACGGCCATGTCGCGGGTGCCGGTCCCCTCCGGTTGCCCTGGCCCGACCTTCGGCCCGAGCCCCTGACCCGCCCCCCCGGGCCCAGCGCAGGACGGGCCGTCGGGCCGACCACGCGACCCCCCACGCAGGAAGGGACATGGATGACGCGCGAGACGCGCTCGACCGCCGCCGCGCAGCCGGACCGCGCCTCGGGTCTGGACCGCCTGCGTGCCAGCTACCACCGGATCGCCCTCGGCAGGCGCCTGGTGGCCGCGTTGGTCGTGCTCACGGTGGTCGCGGTCATCGCCCTGTTGTCGCCGGTTCCGATGCTCTCGGCACTGATCGTGACGCTCCTTCTGCTGGTGGCGTTCGCCGCGTTGATGCGGTCCTTCGACGCCTTCCTCACCGTTGTGGTGTCGGTGGTGTGGCTGTTCATCACGGTGCCCCTCTTCCAGATCCCGCTCACCGGGGAACCGGTCACCCTGCTGCTCCTGCCGGTGCCGTTCCTGGCGGTCCTCGCGGCGGGCCGCGCCCGCGAGTTCCCCGTCTGGCACACGGCCCTGCTTGCGCTGACCGCCGGGCTCATCGTCGGGTTCTCCGTCGCTCTGCTCGGCATGGTCGTCGAACCCTTCCCTTCCGGCGCCGGGATCGGTGCGCTCTACCTCGCCGCGGGCGCGTGTCTGCTCTGGCGCTTGCTCGCGTCGGGGCAGGTGTCCAAGGAGAGCCGGGAGAACGACGAGAAACGGCGCAACAGCACCTCCAGGCCGTCCGGGGCCAAGGACGGACCCGGAACCAAGGACACCCCCAGAAGTAAGGAGGAGGCACCGCCCCTGCGCGGGCGCGCCTCGGACACCCCTCGACTGGGCAAGGCCGCCAAGGGCGAACCGGAGGGAGAGGAGGAGCCCGTCCCGGTCGACCAGGCTCTGGCCGAACTCGAGGACATGATCGGCCTCGACCCGGTCAAGCAGCAGGTCCGCGGGATCGCCGCCTCCATCGAGGCCGCCCGGCTGCGCGCCGACGCCGGGATCGCCGTCGAACGCCCCCTGCGCCACCTGGTCTTCTCCGGGCCTCCCGGTACTGGTAAGACCAGCGTCGCCCGCACCCTGGCCACGATCTTCCACTCCTTCGGCCTCCTGCCGACCTCGCGGGTTGTGGAGGCCCAGCGCGCCGACCTGGTCGGCGAGTACCTGGGTGCCACCGCTATCAAGACCAACGAGCTCATTGACAAGGCCCTAGGCGGGGTGCTGTTCGTCGATGAGGCCTACTCGCTGGTGAACGAGGGCGACGGCCAGTCCGACCGGTTCGGCAACGAGGCCGTGCAGACCCTCCTCAAGCGGGCCGAGGACGACCGCGACCAGCTCGTGGTCATCCTCGCCGGATACGAGAAAGAGATGGACGCCTTCTTGGCCTCCAACCCCGGTCTGGCCTCCCGCTTCGCCACACGCATCAGTTTCCCCAGCTACTCCGCGGCCGAGCTGTTCCGCATCGCCGAGTCGCTGGTGGCTCAGCGCGGTGACGCCCTTGCCCCCGATGCAGCCCGGACACTGCGGAGGCGGTTCGACCAGACCGTCCAGCGGGAGGCCGTAGACGAGTTGGGCAACGGCCGCTTCGCCCGCTCTATCGTCGAGAAGGCCTCTCAGGCCCGCGACGTGCGGGTGGTGACCTCCGGGGTGACCGAGGGCGAGCCCGCACCCCGGCCCAGCGCCGACGATCTCGTTACCGTGCACAGCCAGGACGTCGAGTCGGCCTACAACGAGCTCACCTCCCGCCTGCCCGGTTTCGGCGAGTCGCCCGGTTTGGAGGAGGCGATGGCCGAGCTCGACGGCATGATCGGCCTGGAACCCGTCAAGGAACAGGTGCGCTCGCTGGTGGCGCAGCTCCGGGTGGCGAGGCTGCGCGAGGAGCAGGGCCTGCCGCACCAGCCACCGATGCGCCACCTGGTGTTCACGGGGCCTCCGGGAACGGGAAAGACTACGGTGGCGCGCGTGCTCGGACGCGTCTTCTCCGCCCTGGGCATGCTGGGCCGTGCCGAGGTGGTCGAGGCCCAGCGCGCCGACCTCGTCGGTGAACACCTTGGTGCGACCGCCGTCAAGACCAACCGCCTGATCGACCGGGCCCTGGGCGGGGTGCTGTTCGTTGACGAGGCGTATTCCCTGGTCAACCCCGGATACAGCGGCGGTGACGCGTTCGGCGCGGAGGCCATCCAGACCCTCCTCAAGCGGGCCGAGGACGACCGCGACCGGCTCGTGGTGGTGCTTGCCGGTTACACGGCGGAGATGGACCGCTTCCTTGCCTCGAACGCCGGACTGTCCTCCCGGTTCAACGTGCGGGTGCGGTTCCCCTCCTACAGCCCTGACGAGCTCTCCGAGATCGCGGACACCGTGGCGGCCCGCAGCCATGACGCCTTCGACGACACGGCGCGGGACGACCTGCACAGCATCTTCGCCCACGTGTGCGAGACCGGTTGGATCGACGAACTCGGCAATGGGCGCTTCGCCCGTTCGCTCTATGAGAGGGCCTGTTCCCACCGTGATCTCAGGCTGTCTCAGGAGGTGGGGGAGGACGCCACGGCGACCGAGCTCACCGTGGTGACCAGTGGGGACGTCCGCAAGGCCTACTCGGATGCCACGCAACAGAGCTGACGCCCGCTGGACTAACACGTCTTGAGCCGCCGGCCGTGCCTGGTGCTACTGTCCGGTACATGACCGCTTCACCTTCATCCACCGAGTCCCCCGTCACGCAGGCGCTGATCCTTGCCGGTGGACAGGCCACCCGGCTGCGGCCCTATACCGATACCCGCCCCAAGGCGATGGTGGAGGTGGCCGGTCGACCGATCATCGACTACCAGCTGGAGTGGCTGGCCTCCCACGGGGTCGAGCAGGCCGTCGTCTCCTGCGGTTACAAGGCCGAGGTCCTGCGCGAGCACCTGGAAGCGCGCCAGGGCGGCCCGGAGATCACGCTGTTGGTCGAGGACGAACCGCTCGGCCGCGGCGGTGCGCTCCGCTATGCCGCCACCGGCCTCCGCGACCAGGAGGCCCCCTACTTCGCGCTCAACGGCGACGTCCTGACCTGGTTCCCCCTGGACGAGTTCACCCGGCACCACCGGGCCAAGGGCGGCCTGGGCACCCTCGCACTGTCCCAGTTCCGCACCACCTGGGGCATCGTCGACGTCGACGGCGAGGACCGCATCGAGGGCTTCACACAGAGCCCTCTCCTGCCGGTCTGGATCAACGCGGGCGTCTACCTGTTCGAACCGGGTCTGACCGCGCTGCTGCCGACCAAGGGCGACCACGAGTCCTCGACCTTCCCGGACCTGGCGAAGGAAGGCAAGCTGACCGCCTACCGCATCGACGGTTTCTGGCGCGGCGTCGACACCGCCAAGGACGTCAAGGAGGCCGGCGCCGAGGTCGAGGCCCTGCGCGAGAAGTCCTGACCGTTTTCTGGCGGGGTCCTGGGGTGGTGGGTATTGTCGCGAACGTGACGAATGACGGTTTCCTCCTCCCCAGCGCCCCCAACTTCCGCGACCTCGGTGGTCACCGCACAAGGGATGGCCGCACCGTACGTGGCGGTCTCCTCTACCGGTCCGACGCCCTACACAGCATCTCCGAGCCGGACCTGCCCACGTACAACGGTTTCGGGATCCGCCAGCTGGTCGACCTCCGCACCCACCACGAGCGGGGCCGCCTCCCCGACCAGGTTCCCGACGGTGCCGAGTACGCGGCCGTGGGCGTGCAGAACGCCGAGGCGGCCGGCGCCAACTTCGTGGAGCTCCTCGCCGACGAGGAACAGGCCCGGGCGATGTTCGGGAGCGGTGCCGCCGAGCGCTTCATGTTCGACGTCTACCGCGAGCTGGTCACCGACGCCGAGGCCTTGGAGGGATACCGGGACCTGGTCGAGCGCGCCGCCAAGGGACCGACCGCGCTGGTCTTCCACTGCAGTGCGGGCAAGGACCGCACCGGCTGGGGAGCGGCCCTGCTGCTCACCCTGCTCGGTGTGGACCGCGAGGCGATCACCCAGGACTACCTGACCAGCAACGAGCGCCAGGCCAACACCGACCACTGGATGCGCCAGCTGACGGAGCACAGCGGCCTGCCCTGGTCCGACGTCAAACCGATGACCCGCGTGCGCGCCGACTACCTGGACAGCTCATTCGGGCACATCGACGAGGTCTACGGATCCTTCGACAACTACGTCGTGGACGGCCTCAAACTCTCCGGCGGCACCCTGGAGAGCCTCCGCGAGCGCATGCTCCGGTGATCGTCCACGGGCCGCGCGGGACGGGTGATCCCGCGCGGCGGAAGGTCCGCGCTGAGTCGTCCGGAAGGGCCGAGCGGGCCGAGTCGGCCGGACTGGGAGCGTCGCTCCACACGGCCGACTGACGCTGGTGCGCTCGGGGCGCCGATGCATGGCCGTGCGACAATGCCCTGACTGTCTTGGTGGGCGGCTCAGGAGGCGCGGTGGGGTGGGGTTTCCTGGCGATGGCGGTCGGGCTGGTCCTCGTGGTGGTGCCCCTCGGCATGGGGGTCAACGCGTGGAAACGGCGGCGCACCTGGCATCGTGTCGACGGGACCGTCATCTCAGTACGGGAGCGAAAGGACCCCAGCAGCTCCGGCAGCGGCAACGCGAACTCCACCACCACCGTGGTGAAGTACCGCTTCGCTGATCCCAAGGGCAAGTACCGCACCGGTACCGATAACCCCGTCCTGCGGAAGCCGCGCCGAGGCGCTCAGCTCGTGGTCCGGTACGACCCCGACGCGCCGGACTCCAACGAGCCCGCCTCTGACTTCCCCGGCATGATGGTGTCGGCCGCGGTCCTGCCCGTCGTCGGCGCGGGGCTGGTCGTGTGGGGGTTCGTCCTCATGGTCGGTGTCTGACGGCCAGCTTCCGAACACCCGTGCCGACGCGCACCGGCTTTTAGAGCGAGTCCAGCCTTCGCCGCAGATCCCCTTCGCTGCTGGCGGAGTACAAGGTCTCGACCAGGGTCTCCAGCACCGTAGGCCGATCGATCCCCCGGTCCAGCATCCTTCTGGCCGCCGCCCACAAGTTGGCCGGACGGCCGTCCCACAACCTCTTGGCCAGCCTTTCGTGGCGGTCCAGCTCCCGCTCCCGCTCGGGGTCGTTTCCGGTCACCGGGCGGTACCAGTGGTCCTGGCCCGTCGAGTGGTGCCGACCGCTGTGCGGGGTGGCGGCCTCGTACTCGCCGTAGTGGTCGAGTCTGAGCAGTGCCCGGCGGCCCTTCGACGTCGCTGGGTCGAACTCTTCCGGAGCCCCCGTCACGAGTTCACTGGACAACAGCGGGAAGGCGAACATGCGCCGGGCCAGGGACGCGAAGTCGCCGTCGGGCAGCAGCCGGCGCACCGCCTCCTGGCGCAGACCCAGCGGGCGCGCCGGGTCCCGGTAGGTTCGGGAGAACTCGGAGGTTGCCTCCCACAGGGCGTCAAGAGTGGCGCTCACGGCAACCTCCGGCAGCTGGGTCCGCGGCCCGGCCCAGCGCACCCACGCCGCGAGGACGTGCGGCATCGCCTCCTGCTCCTCGGGAAGCAGCACCACCCTGCCGGGCAGCCAGTGCAGCAGGAACGACTCGATCTTGAGCGGGCTGACCCGCGTGGGGCGCCCGCTGTCCACGTTGCAGCCGTGCGCGATGATGTGGTCCGTGCACCGGCTGGCGGCGTAGGAGTCTGAAAGCTCTGCGGCCTGGTCCGACGCGAGGAAACGTGCGGCCAGGACCGCGCGCCGGTCGCGCCGCCAGACCGGGACGGGGGAGTCGGAGACGCCCTTGGGCGGATGGGGCAACCGCTGTACTCGGGCTGCTGCCAGGGCGAAGTGCGCCGCCAACGATCCGCCCGTGAGGTCGGAGGCGGCGATACCCACCGGCTCCACCGCGGGACCCGCGGAGGGGTCGGCGGCGGCCCCGGTGACCAAGCGTTCGGTGCGCTCCAAGGCACGCGAGAGCAGGGGGCGGGCCTCGCTCAGTTCCAGCTGCTCGAACCGGGCGAAGTCGTCGCTGCCCGCGCGCTCGCGGCACCGCTCCAGCAGCTGGTCGACCTTGGTGGTGACCCAGGCATCGCGCAGCAGCCCGCCGCTGTTGTGGTCCACGACCAGGATGAGCGCGTGTTCAGGCGGCAGGGAACCGGTGCTGTCGGGGGCGTCACGGCTGAACACACACACCACGTCGTCTGTGTCGCCGAAATGGTCACCGTTCACGTACACGGAAACGGGGGTCACCGCGCCCAGCTGGGTGGCCCAGGCCGGGGCCTGCAGGCCCCGTTCACGCAGCGCGATCATGCCTTGCTCGGCCAGCTCCCGCTGGGAGGCCGAGGTGCCCAAGGCGGTGACCCCGGCCAGGACGCCCAGTCCGGCCGGCTTGCCGGAGGCGGTGGCGTGCGTGATCAGGCCCTCGCCGAGCAGGCGCTGGACGTCGACCCCGGGGACCCGCTCACCCCACCAGGTTCCGAGGAGTTCACTGAAGGCCAGCTCGGCGTCGAGCGGGTGCCGCATCGCGAGCAGGGCTCTGGCGGCGCGCAGCATCTCCTCGAAAGCGGCGGCGGGAACGTCGGGGCCTGTGGGTGACGGCGTAGGGGAGGGCACGAGTCCGAGCGTATGCCAGTTGGAACCGGGTCTGGCCCCGGTTGTGGACGAGAGGGTCGACGGGCCTGAGAGCCGCACGGACCCGGGCGCGGAAAGGCCGGGCACGGGCCGTCGTGGTCCGTGCCCGATGGTAGATCGCGGGTCAGCGCGGTTCGGGAATCGCCCGGTGGCCGGTGAGCAGTGTGGTTCCCGAGTGGAGCGCGGTCCTCCTGGTCGTCTGCGAGGGCGGCACGGATTTCACCATCGCTTCGAGGTGCTCGCGGGCGACTCGCTCGACGAGGTGGGGTGTGACCGTGATGCCCAGGTGTTCGACGCAGTTCCAGGTATCGCTGACGCAGCGCTCGACGCAGCGGGGTGACAGCCCGCTGAACTCGTCGTGAAGCCTCGCCGAGATCTGCTTGAGATCCTGGACCGGGAAGGTCTGGAGCATTCTCGCTCACACCCCTAGCTGAAGATGGCCTGGACGGTGACCTCCACCTATTCCACTTGTTCTGGACGGACTGTCAACCCCTCCTGCGGCACGCTGTTGATAAAACCTGTGGGAGGTACGGTTTACTCGAGTCGCAACATCACCGCAGGTCATCAAGGCGAAATGGACGTTTCGGACATATAACAGTCCGGTTTCGAAGAGTTCGTCGCAAACCCGCCATCCTTGCCCAAGCCCGAGAATTATGGGAAAACACGCCCGTAAAAGCCCCGGTCGGCTGCGTCCTGAGGGGGCTGTGGCCTACTATTTGCCTTCCGAGTCCACCGACGGCCCCCCGCCACGACGGCCGTTGCGTGTGGACGGGTGTGTCTTATGCTTGAGCCGTGACAGCGGCCGAGAGGAGTCATGGAGCGTGACTCCTGGGAGCCGCGGAGCCCCCGATCGGATTCGGTACCGCGCGTCCCGCGCCACGGTGCCGCCGGGAAGGGGCGGCGTGCACGGTGCGCAGTGGACCACGCGGTCCAGAAACAGCCTCATCGAAACACTGGTGGGGATTCCGACGGCTCCGGAGGTGTCGAGCAGTTGAGCGCCGAGACGTCCATTCCCCCACCCCGGATCAGCGTGGCGGAACTGCCAGACGCGGTGAAATCCCTTCTCACGGATGCACCTATCGGATTCGCCCTGCTGGGACCCGACGACGTCTTCGGATCCATCAACCAGCGCATGGCCGCCGTCTTCGGCACCACCCCGGACCGCTGCCTGGGCCGCACACCGGCTCAGGTGCTCAAGGCAGCCGACGACCGCGCCGGCGCCTCCGCGCACAGTGACACCTTGGCGAGCGTGCGCGAGCACGGCCACGCAGTGCGCGACCGTCACCTGACCCCCTCCGGGCAGGCCTGGGACCTCACCTGGTTTCCGGTCAACGGGCCCGCCGACGGGGGCGAGTACATCGCCCTCATCGCCGCGCGGGACCACGAAGGCGCCGACCGCCAGGAGCACGACCGCCAAGAGCAGCGGGTGCGCGCCCTGCTGCAGGCGGGCAACCAGATCGTCTGGTCGGCGGGGCCCGGCGGCGACGTCCGCGAGGATTGTCCCCAGTGGCGCTCCATCACGGGTCAGGACCTGGACGACTATCTCGGCCGGGGCTGGCTGGACGCGCTCCACCACGACGACCGCTCCCGGGTCGAACGCGCCTGGGACGACGCCGTCCTGGACGCCACCCCATTCGACGCCACGTTCCGCGTGCGCACCCGTGCGGGCGGCTACGACCACTACCGTGCCCGGGCCAACCCGGTCATGGACGGAGCCGAGACCGCCGAATGGGTCGGCACTTTGGTGGATGTGACCACCGAACGCGAGGCCGACGAACTGCGCCAGCGCCTCAACCAGCAGCTCAGCGAGGCGGCGATGCGCACCGCCCGACTCCAGAAGGCCACCTCTGACCTGGCCGAAGCGCTCAGCGCGGACGAGGTCGTCCAGGCCATGTCGGAGATCGGCCGTTCCGGTGTGGGCGCCGACCACACCTCCCTGGCACTCTTCGACCGGGACCGCCTGCGCCTGCGGATGCTCTCCGCCGACGGCTGCGTGGGTCTGCCCGAGCGCGGTTTCGGACTGGACTACCCCGACGTGGCGGCCAAAGCCGTCGCCGACCGCGTGCCCCAGCTGGCCGCGAGCCTGGCCGAACTGCGCGAACTCATGGAGGACGCCGCCGAGGTCGAGGCGCTGGCCGATCAGACGCGTGAGCGCGCCTGGGTGGCGCTGCCCATGATGGCGGCGGGACGCCCCATCGGCGCGCTGCGCTTCTCCTTCGAGGCCCAGCGCGAGGTCACCTACGAGGAGCGCGTTTTCCTGGAGGCGCTCGCCGGACAGTGTGCCCTGGCCATCGGCCGGGCCATCGTCTACGAGCGCGAACACGGCACCGCGGAGGACCTCCAGCGCAGCATGCTGCCGGAGGAGCTGCCCGAGGTCCGTGGAGTACGCCTGGCCGCCTACTACCGGTCGGGCTCCCAACACGTGCAGGTGGGCGGCGACTGGTACGACGCCTTCCCCCTGCCCGACGGCCGTGTCGCCGGAGTCCTCGGCGACGTCATGGGCAAGGGCATCCCGGCGGCCGCGGGAATGAGCCGGATTCGCAACGCCTTGCGTGCTCTGGCCTTCTCCATGCCCGAACCGGCCGATGTGTTGACCGGACTCGACCGCATGTTCACGGCCACAGAGGGAATGGAACAGGTAACAACCCTGGTCTACTTCGTCCTGGACCCGGTCACCGGGCAACTCGACCTCAGCAACGCGGGCCATCTCCCGCCGCTGGTGGTCGCCGGTAGCGCGGGGCCGTCCCTGCTCGACACTGAGCCGGACACACCGCTCGGGGTCAGCTCGACACGAGGCCACCACAAATTCTTCGTGCAACCCGGTAACACCGTGGCCCTCTACTCCGATGGACTGGTTGAGAACCGCAGTCGATCCGTCGACGCCGGTCTCGACAAGCTCGTCAGTGTGGCGTCAACGGCTCAGTCCGAAGTGGTGGGCGATCCACAGCAGATGCTGGAGTACCTTGTTGAGAGCATGCTCGAAGGGTATGAGCAGGACGATGATGTCACTCTGCTCGCCGTTCAGCTTCCGGTGATCGATTCCGTGTCGGAGCGGTAGACCGTACGAATAAGTCCATTGCCTTGCCTACAGTGAAGAAGCCGTCGTGCCCCGTGAAGCGGGGGTGCCCCCGGCTTCCCCGCCCAGTGGGGACGATCCCAGGCCGCAGGTGGGAGAGGGTGCAGTGCCCGGTCCCGGCCAGGCGGACCACCGGGTCCGACAATCTCGCCACACGTCCGTTCGAGAGGTGTTTGTGTCATCTGCCAGTTCGACTCGCTCGAAGCAGTCCGAGTCACTGCAAGAGCCCGTCATTCAGCAGCTGATCGAGCGTGGGCGGTCCCAGGGCTTTCTTGAGCCCGAGGACGTGCGCCGTGCCTTCGAAGAGGCCGAAATCCCGATGTCGCAGGCGCAGTCCGTGCTCCGAAGCCTCGCCAAGGAGAGCGTGACCGTACTCGTACCGGAGTCGGCTTCGTCGCGGCGCAAGTCCACCAAGTCCGCCAAGGCCACCCGACGCAAGTCGGCTGCTCCTCGGTCCAGCACCACCAACTCGACCGCTGACGCGGGCCGGGCTGCCAAGCCCTCCCGTGCCGCGGCTGCCCAGGAACAGCCCGAGACGGTCACCGCCGTCGTCGACTCCTCCGAGGGGACCACCGAGAAGAAGTCCGCGGCCAAGAAGGCGACCGCGAAGAAGGCGGCGGCCCCGAAGAAGGCCGCGGCCAAGAAGACCACCGCCAAGAAGACCACGGCTACCAAGAAGACGACGGCGAAGAAGGACCTCGAGCTCGCCTCGGGTTCGGGCGAGTACGCCGAAGAAGGCCTGGACGACCTCGAGCACACCGGCGCCGAGCTGGAGCTGGTCGAGGACACGACGGACTCCGAAACCGCCGCCAAGCCTGCCAAGCCCGAGACCGTCGGTGCGCCCGTCAAGCCGAGCAAGGACGACGACTCCTTCGTCCTGTACGACGATGACGACGACGCCCCCGCTGCCCAGGTGATCGCGGCCGGTGCCACCGCGGACCCGGTCAAGGACTACCTGAAGCAGATCGGCAAGGTGCCGCTCCTCAACGCCGAGCAGGAGGTCGAGCTCGCCAAGCGGATCGAGGCCGGCCTGTTCGCCGAGGAGAAGCTCTCTGAAGACGCGGACGTGCTCACCTTCGAGCTCCGTGACGAACTGGAGTGGATCGCCGAGGACGGCGGCCGCGCCAAGAAGCACCTTCTCGAGGCCAACCTCCGTCTGGTCGTCTCCCTCGCCAAGCGCTACACCGGCCGCGGCATGCTGTTCCTGGACCTGATCCAGGAGGGCAACCTCGGTCTGATCCGCGCGGTGGAGAAGTTCGACTACACCAAGGGCTTCAAGTTCTCCACGTACGCCACGTGGTGGATCCGCCAGGCGATCACCAGGGCGATGGCCGACCAGGCCCGCACCATCCGTATCCCGGTGCACATGGTCGAGGTCATCAACAAGCTGGCCCGCGTCCAGCGCCAGATGCTCCAGGACCTGGGCCGTGAGCCCGCCCCGGAGGAGCTGGCCAAGGAACTCGACATGACCCCGGAGAAGGTCGTCGAGGTGCAGAAGTACGGCCGTGAGCCGATCTCCCTGCACACCCCGCTGGGTGAGGACGGCGACAGCGAGTTCGGTGACCTCATCGAGGACTCCGAAGCGATCCAGCCGGGCGAGGCGGTCAGCTTCACCCTGCTCCAGGAGCAGCTGCACTCGGTGCTCGACACCCTGTCCGAGCGCGAGGCCGGCGTCGTCTCGATGCGCTTCGGGCTCACTGATGGCCAGCCGAAGACTTTAGACGAGATCGGTAAGGTCTACGGAGTCACCCGTGAGCGCATCCGGCAGATCGAGAGCAAGACGATGTCGAAGCTCCGTCACCCGTCGCGCTCCCAGGTGCTCCGCGACTACCTGGACTAACCAGTACCACTGGTGCAGCCGGTCCAGGCTGGTCAGCCGACCCGAGAGGGCCCACATCCCAGGCTGAGCGAGTTGTAGAACAGGCGCGCCTCCCCGACTCATCGGGGAGGCGCGCCTCGTTTTCGTGCCTGGTCCGCTCGCAGGTGTGGCGACCCCCGCGTGTCCCTCGCATCCCATCAAGCACGTGTACTTCCCCCGCACGGAGTCCGATCTCCATCCGATGGCCACCATGCTGCCGTACGCACTGTAGGTGCGGCATAAAGGCGAGCTGCCCCAGTTTCTTGCGGGAATAACACTGTCTTGCGCGGATGAGCCTGTTCGCTCCGCAGTGGGGCCGCGGCGTCGCGGGAGGGTAGCGCGATGCCCGGTACCTGGGGGAGATCAGTCGCGGACGACCACGTCCATCGTGCGGGCGGCGCCCGGTTTGGCGGCGGGGGGCAGTTCCACGGTGTGACCGAGGTCGCGCAGCGCCGACACCAGGTCGTCCGGGGTACCCGCCTCGACGTTCTCCTCGATCAGCACGCGGGCGATCTCGCCTCGCGTGGCCTTGGCCATGTGACTGACCACCGAGCGCTTGGTCACGCCGTCCACCTCGCGCTCGCGCAAGACGCGCACGGCCACGGTTCGCTCGGCCGCGGGCCCGGTGGGTTTGAAGGCCGCCGCGTAGGACGCCGACCGGCAGTCCACGAGCAGGCGCCCCTCCGTCAATTCCCCGAGCGGTCCGGCCATCGCCTTGCGCCAGTACGCACCCAGGCCGCCCAGCGGCGGCAGCTTCACACCCATGGACAGGCGGTAGGGCGGCAGTTGGTCGGCGGGGCCCACCGCGCCCCAGAGGCCGGAGAACACCAGGATCCGTTCCCTGGTTCGGCCGTCGTGTTCGGCCAGGAGGCCGGGGAGCCCGAGGCGGTCGTAGAGCACACCCGTGTACAGGTCGGCGGCGCGCAGCGTGGGGGCCGTGGCCAGGTCCAGGTTGCGCTTGAGCGCGTCGGCTTGGGACACCGAGAGGCCCAGGACCTCGCGGGCGGCGTCCTCCGGCCCGGAGCAGAGGTCGGTCAGCGCCGCCATCACCTGTTTCCGCGCGGGCGCCAACTCCGGCAGGGTCAGCGCGCCGAGGTCCAAGTGCGGTCCCTCACCGGAGGTGGCCTTGCCCTCGGAGGGCGGGAGCAGGATGTACATGTGGGAACTCTCCAGGTCGTGCGCGGCGCGGGGCCGAACTCTCGCGGTTACGGCCCCGACCATGCTAGGACGTTCGGGGCGGGCGCCGCCTTGTGGCGTTGGCCGCGTCGGGGCGGGCGGAGCCGGGAGGGTCCGGCTGGATAGGATCTGCGGCTCGCGGCGGTTCCCCCAGGCCGGAGCGGTCTGAGGGTCAGGCCCAACCGGCCTGAGGGTTCGGGCATTTCCGACAGTGAGGGAGCGAACATGCACGAATGGGCGGCGCGGGTTTCGCGCGACTGGCCCCCGTTCCACATCGAGTCCCGGGGCGGCTGGTGGTTCGGCCGGGCGGAGGGCTTCACCAAGCGGGCCAACTGCGCCTTGGTCGAGGACCCGGCGGCCGACGTCGCGGAGGTCACCGCCTTCTACCGGGGGCACGGACTGCGCCCCTGCGTTCAGGTGTGGCCCGGGGAGGAAGCCGTGGACGCGCGGCTGGCTGAGCACGGTTACGCGGTGGTGGAACCGACCCTGGTCCTCGCGCGGGAACTCGCTGAACGCCCGGAGGGCCCCGGGGTGACCCGGGTCTCGGACCGTCCGACAGAGCGCTGGACGGAGCTCTTCGCGGAGACGGGTACCGCCGCAGACTGGGCCGACGGCGTCGTGCGCATCCTGGGCCAGGTGACCGCCGCCTACGGGGTCCACGAGGACGGTGGCGGTCGCGGGTGCGCGGTGCTGGACGGGGACTCGGTGGCGATGTGCGCCATGGTCACCGCCCGAGCCGAGCGTGGCCGCGGCGTGGCCGGGGCCGTGCTCGCGGACTTGCTCACCTGGGCGCACGACAAGGGGGCCCGCAGGGCCTACCTGTGTGTCGTGGCCGACAACGATCCCGCCCTGCGCTTGTACCGGGGTGCGGGGTTCGAGGAGGTCTCGCGCTACCACAACCGGGTGCTGGCGGACTGAGCCCGCACGCAAACAGGTCCCACAACGAAGACGGCGGCCCCGGTAGGGGCCGCCGTCGACGTTTCGTGGTCGTTGTGGCTAACGCTCGTCCGCGTTGTTCTTGCTTTCCAAGAGCTTGTCCGTCTCGTCCTGGATGTCCGAGGCGATCTTGCGGATTGAGTCGTCGTGCTTGCGCATGTGGTGCGCGCAGAACAGGAGTTCGCCGCCGGAGTTCAGCAGCACCCGGACGTACGCCTGTGCACCACAGCGGTCGCAGCGGTCAGCAGCCGTCAGCGGCTGAGTGGGGGCAAGGGTTCCAGTCACTTCGCCATCCTCAATACTCGGCGTTAGTCACCTCTGACAACATTTAACCCGACCCAGACGTTCCCAACCTGGCCCCGTGTACGCCGACAGCGGAATCCGCCCGGTTTGTGCCTGTATGACATGGTTTCGGGTGTTTCACATCTGACGTCGTCTCTGCTCCTCGTTGTACCCGTTGGCGAAGCGCTATCCCCGGAAAACGGGAGTATCCAGGTCGCATCCACCGGAGGTGGTAGTCTCGCGCGGGGCAGGTCCGCCCGACCTCGCGTCGGCCTGTGGGTCCCGTCACAGCGGACCCGGCGACGACGCCGGTGACCCGACCGGTGGGAGACACGACCCCGCCCACACACGGCCCTGGCACGGCAAAGCTCCGGCTCGCCGTAGCCTGGCCCCCTCAACAGTCGGCGCGGCGAGGTACAAAGGGCACACGCCGCATCAGCGCCCCGATGGCCCTCAAGACGCAGGAGATGTCCGAGTGACCGCCTTGACCGCAGCCGTCCACGATCCCGAGGATTACTCCGCTCGGCACCTGTCGGTCCTGGAGGGCCTCGAAGCGGTACGCAAACGGCCGGGCATGTACATCGGGTCCACCGACAGCCGGGGCCTCACCCACTGCATGTGGGAGATCATCGACAACTCCGTCGACGAGGCCCTCGGTGGCTTCTGCGAGCGCATCGACGTGACCCTGCACAGCGACGGATCCGTCTCCGTGAAGGACGACGGCCGCGGCATCCCCGTCGACGCGGAACCCAAGTCCGGCCTGTCCGGTGTCGAGCTGGTCATGACCAAACTCCATGCGGGCGGCAAGTTCGGCTCCGGCTCCTACACCGCTTCCGGCGGACTCCACGGCGTCGGCGCCTCCGTTGTCAACGCCCTGTCCGCCCGGGTGGACGTCGAGATCGACCGGCAGGGCCACACCCACGCCCTGAGCTTCCGCCGCGGCATCGCGGGGCGGTTCGCCGGCGACGGACCCGATGCCGAGTTCACCCCGGTCTCCGGACTGGAACAGGTCCGCAAGATCGCCAAGAAGATCACCGGTACGCGGATCCGCTTCTGGCCGGACCAGCAGATCTTCCTCAAGGACGCGGACATCGCCCGCGAGAACCTCCTCGACCGGGCCCGCCAGACCGCCTTCCTGGTACCCGGCCTTACCATCGCGGTGCGCGACGAGCGCGCCGAGGGCGAGCCCCCGCACGTGGAGGAATTCCGCTTCGACGGCGGTATCAGCGAGTTCTGCACGTACCTCGCCCCGGATGAGGCCGTCAGCGACGTCCTGCGGATCCAGGGTTCGGGCAACTTCACCGAGACCGTCCCGGTCCTCGACGAGTCCGGCCACATGGTTCCCGCGGACGTCGAGCGCCGCTTGGACGTCGATATCGCCCTCCGCTGGGGTACCGGCTACGACACCACCGTGCGCTCCTTCGTCAACGTCATCGCCACCCCCAAGGGCGGTACCCACATCAACGGCTTCGAGCGGGCCCTGGTGCGGGTGATCAACGACCAGCTGCGCGCCACCAAGCTGCTGAAGAACAACGACGACCCGGTCACCAAGGACGACACCCAGGAAGGGCTGAGCGCGGTCGTCACCGTCCGCCTGCCCGAACCGCAGTTCGAGGGGCAGACCAAGGAGATCCTCGGTACCTCCGCGGCCTCACGGATCGTCTCCCAGATCGTGGGCAAGGAGCTGCGCGAGTTCCTCACCTCCACCAAGAAGGTGGAGAAGGCCAAGGCCCGCAACGTGTTGGAGAAGGTGGTGGGTGCGGCCAAGGCCCGTCTGGCCGCCCGCCAGCAGCGCGAGACCCAGCGCCGCAAGAACGCCCTGGAGAGCTCTGCCCTGCCCGCCAAGCTGGTGGACTGCCGCAGCGAAGGGCTGGAGCACAGCGAGCTCTTCATCGTGGAGGGGGACTCCGCGCTGGGCACCGCGAAGCTCGCGCGCGACTCGGAGTTCCAGGCGCTGCTGCCCATCCGCGGCAAGATCCTCAACGTGCAGAAGTCCTCGGTCGCGGACATGCTCAAGAACGCTGAATGCGCCGCGATCCTCCAGGTCATCGGGGCCGGTTCGGGACGGACCTTCGACATCGACGCCGCCCGCTACGGCCGGATCATCCTCATGGCCGACGCCGATGTCGACGGCGCGCACATCCGCTGCCTGCTGCTCACGCTCATCTACCGGTACATGCGGCCCATGCTGGAGGCCGGCCGGGTGTTCGCCGCGGTGCCGCCGCTGCACCGCATCGAGCTCACCAACGTCCGCCGCAAGCGCGGAGCCAAGCCCGAGGACCGCTACATCTACACGTACTCGGACGCCGAGCTCCAGCGCACCCTGTTGGACCTGGAGAAGCGCAAGATCTCCTGGAAGGAGCCGATACAGCGGTACAAGGGTCTGGGTGAGATGGACGCCGACCAGCTCGCCGAAACCACCATGGACCCGCGCTACCGCACTCTGCGCCGCATCCGGGTGGAGCAGGCCGAGGAGGCCGCTTCGGTGTTCAACCTGCTGATGGGCAACGAGGTGGCCCCGCGCCGCCGGTTCATCCAGGAGGGCGCCCAGGAACTCGACCTCGAGCGCATCGACGCCTGACACCGGCCCGGGCGCGGCAACCGCGCCCGGGCCAGTGCTGTGTGGCTCTCATCCGGGCCTGTCCCGGTGGCTCAGGACGTACCCGGGGGCTCCCAGACGCCCTCGGCGAAGAACCGGTCGATGGCGGTCCGGTAAGGAGTGGGGTCCAGGCCTCGCTCAGACACCCAGGCGTCGTTGTAGTAGCTGTGCTGGTAGCGTTCGCCGCCGTCACAGATCAAGGTGACCACGCTTCCCTTGCGGCCCTCACGGAGCATCCTGGCGACCAGGTGCCACACCCCCCACAGGTTGGTGCCCGTGGACCCGCCCGCGCAGCGGCCGGTGAGGTCGTTCAGGTGGCGCATCGCGGCGATGCTCGCGGCGTCGGGCACGGGCATCATCAGGTCGATGACCGACGGGACGAAGCTCGGCTCCATGCGGGGTCGGCCGATGCCCTCGATCCTGGAGGGCATGCCGGTGCCGTAATCGGACGCCCCGGTCACCCACCCCGGGAAGAACGCCGAGTTCTCCGGGTCCACCACGGCCATGCGGGTGTGCAGGCGCCGGTAGCGGAGGTAGCGGCCGATGGTCGCGGAGGTGCCACCCGTGCCCGCGCCCACCACGATCCAGTCGGGGCAGGGGTGCCGCTCCATCGCGAGCTGCTGGAAGATCGATTCGGCGATGTTGTTGTTGCCCCGCCAATCCGTGGCGCGCTCGGCGTAGGTGAACTGGTCCATGTAGTGGCCGTTGGTTTCGGCGGCCAGCCGCTCGGCCTCGCTGTACATCTCCGGCGGGTGGTCCACGAAGTGGCAGCGCCCGCCGTGCCGCTCGATGAGCGCGATCTTCTCCGGGCTGGTCTTGCGGGGTACGACCGTGATGAAGTCCAGGCCGATCAGCTGAGCGAAGTAGGCCTCCGACACCGCGGTCGAACCCGAACTGGCCTCAACGATCGTGGTGCCCTCGCCGATCCACCCGTTGGCCAGCCCGTACAGGAACAGCGATCGGGCCAGGCGGTGCTTCAGGCTGCCGGTGGGGTGCACCGACTCGTCCTTCAGGTACAGGTCGATGCCCCACTCCGGGGGCAGCGGGAACACGTGCAGGTGGGTGTCGGCGGACCGGGTGTCGTCCGCGATCACCCTGCGCACCGCCTCGTCCGCCCAGGAACGGGCACTGTCGGAACAGCGGTCGACCCACGGGGTGTCCGGGCCTGGTCTGTCTGGGGTGGGAGCCATGCTCGAAAGCGTATCTGTGTTTGTTCGAGAGCTCCGCTCCGCTCTGTGCTCGGGCGCCAGAGCCAAGCGCCCGTGGACAGACGAAGAGCCGGACCCGGGGGTCCGGCTCCTCCGTACGGCTTGCCCGGTCAGTCCAGGGAACCGCCGGACATCACCGCGTGCATGCGCCGGTAGGTGGCCGCCTCCTCGTGGCGGCTCTGCCGTTCCAGCGTGCGCGCGAGCGCGATGTGCGCCCAGTTGTCCACCGGGTCGAGCTCGATGAGGCTACGGAAGGTCGCCTCGGCCTTGTTGAGCTGAGCTGAATGGAAATAGGCACGGCCCAGCAGCTCCAAGAGGGAGCGGCTGCCCGGCTCGTTCTCGACGACGGGTTCGAGGATCTGGGCGGTGTAGATCGGGTCGCCCAGTTCCATGAACAGGCGGGCTCGGTTGTAGACCTCGTAGGTGCTCTCTTCCACGGTGCTCCTCTCAACGGTGCCACACCGTCCCGGGTCACAACGGTGACGGTTGTTACCGCATTCCCGGGGGATGGACGAGGTGGGTGTGGGGACCGGTGGCGGGTGGCGGAGATGGTTTCGGCGCCCACTTGAGTGATCCCCGGACCCGCTCTCCGCGACACCTCCGGCCCGCACCGCCAACCCGCCCAGCCCTGCCCGTCGCCCGGCGGAGCCGCCCGCCGTCAGAGGTCGACCGGGTCCACCCTGCCCGTGTCCACGTCGTAGACGGCCCCGGCCACCGGCAGGCCCTTCGGGAGCAGCGGATGGTGCCGGATCCGTTCGAGGTCGTGCCGGAGCGCGCCGAGCTGGTCGTTGTTGGTGTGGAACTCGAGGCTGCGGGTGTCCACCCCGTGCTTCTCCTGGATCAGATCGTGCACGGCGTCGTCGCTGGCCACCGACGCCATCTTGCAGTTCGTGTGCGGCAGCACGAGTACGCGCTCCACACCGAGCAGGTACACGGCCAGGACCAGGGTGCGCAGGGTGTCGTCGGTGACCCGGGCGCCCGCGTTCCGCAGGATCTTCGCGTCGCCGGGCTGCAGCCCCAGCATGTCCAGCGGCTCGATCCTGGAGTCCATACACGTCACCAGAGCCAGGCCGCGGGCGGCCAGGGGCTGGAGCCCGGCGAGTGAGAATTGGCTGGTGTAGTCGGCATTGGCGCCGAACACGTCGTCGAACGGCCCTGGGGGAGGGGTGGCGTCGTTGTTCCCGCTCACGTGGTTATTTCTCCCTAGAGTTCATGGTTGGGCTGTGCCGTGCACCAGGGAATCAGTCCCGTGTGCACGGCACGTTGCGTCAACCTCAGGCATTCGCTCCGGTTGCTGTGATGCCGGAGTCGGTCTGGGCGCTTCCGACAGTGGTGATGGCGCGTGGCAGCGCCTCACCGGAACCGTCCCTGCGCTCGGTCAGGTCCGGCAGGCGGACCGGTTTGCCGTCGGAGCGGGAGGCGCGGGCCGGAGCACGGCCCACCCACGCGAACAGCAGCGTGTCCTCGCCCTTGAGATAGCGGTGGCACCGTACACCGCCCGTCGCGCGCCCCTTGGTGGGGTAGGCATCGAACGGGGTGACCTTGGCCGATCCGGCCTGTGTGCCCGCGAGGGCGTTGCTGCTGCCGGACACGGTAACCACGACCGAGTCCTCAGGGCTCGGCACCGCGCCGAACCACAGGACGTGCGCCTCGTCGGACAGGCGCACACCGGCCACGCCGCCGGCCTGGCGGCCCTGGGGGCGGGCTGTGGTGGCCGAGAAGCGCAGCAGCTGGGCCTCGGTCGTGACGAAGGCGAGGTCCTCCTCACCTGTGGACAGCTGGGTGACGCCGATCACCCGGTCGTCGTCCTTGAGCGTGATGATCTCGAAGTCGTCCTTGTTGGGCGGGAAGTCGGGCGCCACGCGCTTGACCACACCTCCCCGGGTACCCACCGCGAAACCGGGCCCGGAGGTGTTCATCGACACCACCGAGACGACTCGTTCGGCCTCCTCCAGCTGGACGAATTCGCCGACGTCCAGCCCGGAGGCAAGGGGCGGCTGTTCGGGTTCACCGTCCTTCGGATCGGGCAACTCGGGTAGCTCGACGACCGGGACGCGGATCATCCGGCCCAGGTCGGTGACGAAGCCGATGTCCGAGCGCGAGGTGGTCGGTACCGACACCTCGATCGCGTCGTGCCGGGTGCGCAGTCCCTCGTACACGCGCGGCAGGGCTGCACCCTTGGTCCGGGCGATGTGGCCGTCGACGCCGAAGAGAACGTGGCAGGGCTGGTCGGCCATCTCCAGCGGGATCACTGCGGCGCGCGCCGCGCCGTCGCTCTCGCGCAGCTGGGTGCGGCGCGGGGACGCGAATTTCTTGGAGACGTCGTTCAGTTCCTTGGAAACGACCCGGCGCAGCTTCTTGTCCGACTCCAGGATCGAGGTGAGCTCCTCGATCTCCTGGTTGAGCTTCTCCCGCTCGGTCTCCAGCTCCAGCCGGTCGAAGCGTGTCAGGCGGCGCAGCGGGGTGTCGAGGATGTAGCGGGCCTGGATCTCGGACAGGTCGTAGGCACCCATGAGGGCGTCGCGGGCGGCCGCGGTGTCGTCGGCCTCGCGGATGAGGGCGATCACCCGGTCGATGTCCAGGAGGGCGACGAGCAGGCCGTCCACCAGGTGCAGGCGCTCCTGCCGCTTCTTCCGGCGGTGCTCGCTGCGGCGTCGGACCACCTCGATGCGGTGGTTGACGTAGACCTCGAGCAGGTCGCGCAGGCCCAGCGTCTGGGGCTGGCCGTCGACCAGCGCCACGTTGTTGATGCCGAAGGACTCCTCCATCGGCGTCAGCCGGTAGAGCTCCTCGAGGACCGCCTCGGGGTTGAATCCGTTCTTGAGCTCGATGACCAGGCGCAGACCCTGGGCGCGGTCGGTGAGGTCCTTGAGGTCCGAGATGCCCTGGAGCTTCTTGGACTGCACCAGCTCCTTGATGCGGCTGACGACCTTCTCCGGGCCGACGCTGTAGGGCAGTTCGGTGATGACCAGGCCGGTGCGGCGCGCGGACACCTTCTCGATGGAGACGGTGGCGCGCGTCTTGAAGGAGCCGCGGCCCTTGCGGTAGGCGTCGCGGATGCCGTCCAGGCCGACGATGGTGCCGCCGGTGGGCAGGTCGGGGCCGGGGACGAACTCGGTGAGCTCGTCCAGGGTGGCGTCGGGGTGGGCGATCAGGTGGCGGGCCGCCGCGATGACCTCGCCCAGGTTGTGCGGGGCCATGTTGGTGGCCATGCCCACCGCGATGCCGGAAGTGCCGTTGACCAGGAGGTTGGGGAAGGCCGCGGGCAGGACCTCCGGTTCGGTCTCCTGCCCGTCGTAGTTCGGTTTGAAGTCGACGACGTTCTCGTCGATGGAGGAGACCAGCAGGTCCGCGGCGCTGTCCAGACGTGCCTCGGTGTAACGCATGGCCGCGGGGGCGTCGTCGCCGCCCAGCGAACCGAAGTTGCCGTGGCCGTCGACCAGGGGCACACGCATGGCGAAGGACTGGCTCAGCCGCACCAGGGCGTCGTAGATGGCGGAGTCGCCGTGGGGGTGGAGGCGCCCCATCACCTCCCCGACGACGCGGGCGCACTTGACGTGTCCGCGGTCGGGCCGGAGGCCCATCTCGTTCATCTGGTAGAGGATGCGCCGCTGTACCGGTTTCATACCGTCGCGCGCGTCTGGAAGCGCGCGTTGGTAGATCACCGAGTACGCGTACTCCAGGAAGCTGCCGCGCATCTCCTCGGAGACGTCGATGTCGATGATCTTTTCGGCGAGATCCTCGGGGGGACGGGAAGTAGTACGGGCCATGTCCGTAATTCTGGCCTGTTCCGGGGACTGAAACGTACGGGGGCGGGTGGTTGGGCGTGTGTGAGTCGCGCGACTGAGGGGTTTTCACCCGTTCGGGGCGGGGTTTTCCGTCCCCGGCGCGGGCCGGGGACGGAAACCTGGAACCGGGTGCCGGCTCCGCTTAGTCGCTGGTCACGGCCAGTTCTCCGGCGGGAACCTCCAGGGAGGTGCCGTCGGAGAAGCTGACGGTGGCCGCGCTGTCGTCGGGGTTGAAGGCGGTGTACGTCGTGTTTCCTCCGTTGTCGAAGACGGCGTAGTGGGGGGTGTCCGCTGTGACGGAGACGTCCACGGTGCCGACCTCGGCGAGCGTGGACACCCACTGGTAGGTGTGCGGCTTGGAGCCGCCCTCCTCGGGTTCGTAGGTCTCCCACTGCTCCTCGAACATCCTCAGGGCATCCTCGCCGTCCGAGAGCGCGCGGTGCGCCCAGTGGATGTCCCTCCAGACGTCGGGCTCGCCGCCGATCTTGTCCACGAGGGATTCGTAGACCGCCCCGGCGTGCTCGGGGTCGTGCCCCAAGTAGAGCGAGCCCGCGGTGATGGGCAGGTAGTTGATGCCGTAGTGCTCCTCGTCGCCGCCGTCCCACCAGATCCGGTAGTCGCCGCCGTCGCCCCAGACCATGCCGACGACGTCTTCGGCGTAGTCCTCGGGGAAGGTCTCCCCGCCGTGGTTCTGCCAGTAGCGGGTGACAGTGGAGGCTTGGGTGGTGTGCAGGTAGATGCCCAGATCACGGAGTTCGTCGTCGCCGGTCAGGGAGCCGAAGGCGGCGGTGGCGGCGGCGAAGTGCATGCCCTCGGAGGAGGACTCCTGGTTGTTGCCCGCGGCGAACCCGGCGTGGCCGGAGGCCCAGCCGTGCCCTGCGTAGGGGGAGAAGGACCGCAGGCGCGGGAACATGTCGTCGTCGGTGTCGGTCTCGGCCACGTCCCTGATGAGCAGGCGGATCATGCCGCCCCAGGCGTCCTCGTCGACCCAGTCGCTGTCGTAGCGGGCGACAACGGCGGCGGCCGAGACGAAGTACCCGTAGTGGAAGTCGTGGTCGTTGAGCTCGGTGGCCGCCCCGAAGCTGTCCGGGAAACCGAGCATCGTGCCCCAGTCGTCGTCGTGGTGGAACTGGCGGGTGCCGCCCGCGGTCAGCCAGTCCTCCATCCGGTCCTGGACCAGGCCGAGGAGTTCGTCGCGGGCGTCGGTGTGGCCGATGGAGTCGGCGACGGGGACCAGCTGGGCGAGGCGGCCCAGGGCCTTGCCGTCCCAGTAGGTGTCGCCGGGTTCGGGGAAGAGCTCGTCCTCGGAGAGGACCTCGTCGATCAGGTCGGCCATCCGGTCGTGGTCGGCGCCGTCGACGGTGGGCAGGCTGGGCATGATGCCCTGGGTGGTCAGTTCGGTGGTGAAGGAGGCGCCCTCGTGGACCCGCATCTCGCCCCTGGGTGAGGCGTAGGTCAGGTCGGTGGGGTCGTCGGTGGCGTGCTCCCACTGGTGCGGGTAGAGCGCCATCAGGGTGCCGGTCTCGTCGCCCTCCTTGGCCTCGGTCTGCAGCTGGTAGGTGCTGGTGAGGGTGGCGGAGGACTCGTCGTAGTCGTACTCCACGAGGGAGTCGGTGACGAAGGAGTGGGCGTAGGGGGCGAACGTGTCCAGGTCGCCGGTTGAGGGCAGGGCGGCCACCGAGTAGTACCCGTCGTCCCCGGTGTCCGCGGTGAGCGTGTCACCGGAGAGGGACCAGGGGGCGTCGGAGGGGGAGAACAGGGCGTAGTGCCGACCGTTGACGGTGGCGCCCACCACCGACCCTTCCTCGTGCCAGATGTCGGGGGAGTCCTCGAAGGTCACCTCGGCCGCGCCGCCGTCCGTCTCGGCGTAGGCGAAGGGCAGGCCCTGGCCCATGGTGACGCGCAGGGCGGCGCCGCCGCCCTCCCAGTGCGCGGTGACGGTCCAGTCGCCGCTGTCGGCGGCGCGCGTGTCGGGGGAGTCCAGTCCCGCCACGCCCAGCGACAGGTCGGCGACGGCCGTGTGCTCGTACTTGAGGTCGTCGCCCACGATCTGGTGGGAGTCGGGGTAGCCCATGTCCAGGCCGCCCTCGTGCGGAAGGAAGCTCAGGGGGTGGGCGAAGAGGTTCTCGCCGTGGGGGTTGTCGGAGTAGCGCTGGAAGATCAGCGAGGACCACCAGTCGTTGGTGGGCGCGGGGCCCTCGAAGTCGTCGGTGACCTTGGGCGAGACCGGATCACCGTCCAGGTCGGAGGGGCCGGAGGCCCCTTCGGGGAGGGTGGTCGTGTAGCTGCCCGAGCCGACGGGTACCTCGGTCGCGCTGTCCGCCGAAACGGGGGCGGCGTCGGTTTCGGCCCCGGTGAGCCCCAGTGTCGCGCCGCCGACCACGAGTGCGGAGGCGGTGGCCAGCAGGCCGAGGCGGGTGGGGTGTGTCCGGGGACGCGTGGGTCGGGGATGTGGGCGGCTCCGTGGTTCTGCCATCGTGTGCCTTTCGTGTTTCTCAGGAGAGCGTCCTTCCTACGGGAGCGCTCCCAAACATCAAGACATGAGCCCTGTCGCTGAGTGTTCAGTTATCGCTCAGTGAGCGCAATGGCACGTCCCGTGAAAGTTTCCATTCTGTTACCTGAGTGCTCTTGTGGGGCAGGCTGGAACCCGGTGCCGACCCGTGTGCTTATTCCGCCCGGGCGATCAGGGGCCACACGGGGCACGAAGTGCGCGAACGTGTCTGTGGACAACCCCGCCAACACTCTCCACCTCTGGTACCAAAGAGGTCATGGCCACTCCCACCCAGCCCGAAGCCCCCACCGACCCCGGAGCGCTGCGCGCACGTGCCGAGGAGCACCTACGCGCCCTCGCCGGGGACTCCGCGCGCCTGCGCGAGGACCAGTGGACCGCCATCCACGCCCTGGTCGCGGACCGGCGGCGCGCCCTGGTCGTGCAGCGCACCGGCTGGGGCAAGTCGGCGGTGTACTTCGTGGCCACCGCGCTGCGCCGCGCCCAGGGATCCGGGCCCACGGTCATCGTCTCCCCGCTGCTCGCCCTGATGCGCAACCAGATCGCCGCCGCCGAACGGGCGGGCATCCGCGCGCGCACCATCAACAGTTCCAACACCACCGCCTGGGAATCCACCTACGCCGAGGTCGCCGAGGGGCTGGTGGACGTCCTCCTGGTCAGCCCCGAGCGGCTCAACAACCCCGAGTTCCGCGACCGGGTCCTGCCCGAACTCGCCGCGGGCGCGGGCCTGGTCGTCATCGACGAGGCCCACTGCGTCTCCGACTGGGGCCACGACTTCCGCCCCGACTACCGGCGGATCCGCTCCTTGCTGCACGACCTCCCGGACGGCATCCCGGTACTGGCCACCACCGCCACGGCCAACGAGCGCGTCACCCACGACGTCGCCGAACAACTCCAGGCCGGGGACGAGCGCGAGGACACCCTGGTTCTGCGGGGCGCACTGGAACGCGAGAGCCTGCGCCTGGGCGTGGCCGAGCTGCCCGATTCCACCGCTCGGCTCAGCTGGCTCGCCGAGCACCTGCCCCAGATCCCAGGTTCGGGCATCGTCTACACACTGACCGTCAGCGCGGCGCTGGAGACCGCCCGCTTCCTTCGGGAACAGGGCATGGACGTGCTGCCCTACACCGGGCAGACCGACCCTGACGAGCGCCGACAGGCCGAAGACGCCCTGCT
This sequence comes from Nocardiopsis oceani, assembly GCF_054777395.1. Taxonomy (NCBI): domain Bacteria; kingdom Bacillati; phylum Actinomycetota; class Actinomycetes; order Streptosporangiales; family Nocardiopsidaceae; genus Nocardiopsis; species Nocardiopsis oceani. Next base: position 27,027 of record NZ_BAAHAR010000033.1, on the reverse strand, counting down.
CGACAACCGGGTCAAGGCGCTGGTCGCCACCAGCGCGCTCGGTATGGGCTTCGACAAACCGGACCTGGGCTTCGTCATCCACCTGGGCGCACCGCAGTCCCCGATCTCCTACTACCAACAGGTCGGCCGCGCCGGACGCGGGGTCCAGCGGGCCGAGGCCGTACTGCTGCCCGGCCGCGAGGACGTGCAGATCTGGGAGTACTTCGCCGGGCTGTCCTTCCCGCCGGAGGACACCGTCCGCCAGACACTGGACGTGCTGGCCGAGGCCGACCGCCCCCTGTCCACGGCGAACCTGGAGACCCGGGTTGACCTGCGCCGTACCCGCCTGGAACAGATGCTCAAGGTGCTCGACGTGGACGGTGCGGTACTCCGCGTGCGGGGCGGCTGGACCGCCACCGGACGGCCCTGGACCTACGACGCCGAACGCTACGCGGCGGTCAGCGCTGCCCGGGAACGCGAACAGCGCGCCATGTTGGACTACATCGCCGCCGACACCTGCCGGATGGAGTTCCTCCGCCAGCAGCTGGACGATCCCGAGGCGGCGGCCTGCGGCCGCTGCGACGTGTGCACCGGCGAGTACTGGCCCACCGAGGTGGACTCCGGGCGGCGCAAGGCCGCGGCAGACCACCTGGACCGGCCCGGCACCCCGATCGGGCCCCGCCGCCAGTGGCCCACGGGTATGGACACCCTCGGTATCGACCTCTCCGGCAAGATCCCCGTGGGACTGCGGGCGGGGGAGGGGCGCGCCCTGGGACGCCTCACCGACATCGGTTGGGGCAACGAACTGCGCCGTGTCCTCGCCGAGGACGCGGAGGACGGCCCCGTGGACGAGCGAGTCCTTCAGGGCGTGGTGCGCGTGCTGGCCTCCTGGGGGTGGGAGAACCGCCCGGTCGGGGTGGCCGCGATGCCCTCGCTGACCCGCCCGGTCCTGGTCGCCGACCTCGCCGCGCGCCTGGCCGATCTGGGCCGCCTCGCCCCGCTCGGCTCCCTGGAGTACCGGACCAGCGGCCCCGGTGCCCGCCGCCACAACAGCGCCATGCGCTTGGCGCAGGTGTACTCGGAGCTGGTGGCGGGAGAGGAGCTCACCGGACGCGTCGCGGAGCTGCAGACCCGCACCCCTGGACCGATCCTGCTGGTGGACGACCTGGTCGACAGCGGATGGAGCCTCACCGTCGGCGCGGCACTCCTCCGCAGGGCCGGTGCCCCCGAGGTCCTGCCGCTGACCTTGGCCACCGTCAGCGGTTGATCGCGCGCCTCCGAGTACCGGGGCGAGTGATCGTTCCGCGCTCCGTTACCAGTAGGGTCGGACGCGCCGAGTAACGGCTTGGATCGCCTGTGTGTCAGGCGATCCGGCTTTCGTCGCGGAAAGGGTATGGACATATGCCGGGGCAGGACATGGCGGATCCGTGGGCCGAAGGCTGGGACCAGGCGGGCAAGCTGCGACATGCGCTGCTGGACGGTATGCCCCTGCCACGCCTGCCCTTCATCCCGATCCGGCTGCAGCAGGGCGAGGTCGCCCACGCAGAGGTGTCTATGCAGTACTCCCGGTACTACGGGACGAACGTGACCTACCAGCAGTCCTCCGGCTTCTACTTCGGGTCACCGCTCTTCGTCGCGACCGGCCTCGCGGCCCAGGCGGTCGGCAACGCCTCCGCCCGTTCCCGTGCGCAGGCGATGGCCGCCGCGCAGTGGCGCGAGCATCAAGGGGTGCAGGCCTACCTCACCAACCAGCGGGTCATCGCCTGCGTCCAGGGGCACCGGTGGTTGTCCTTCTGGCACCGCGGCATCATCCAGGCCGACCCGGTCCTGGACCACTGGTCGCTCGTCGAGATCTTCGAAGAGGGCGCACCGGTGCGCTGGCAGGGTCCGGCGGCCCCCTGGCTGGCCGTCGCCATCATCCACCTGGCCTACGGGGACGACCACCTCAGGAACCACCCGGGGCTGGCCCCGCTCATGCCGCCGCCCGGACTGGGGGAGGACCCGGGCTACGGATCATACGGCGGCTACGACTTCCCCGACGGGACCTGAGCCGGGCAGGGCCGAACCGGGGCCCGTACCGATAGGTGGCCCGGGCCGAAACGGGCCCGCTAGCGGATGCGCTGTCCGCGCGGGGCACCGCGGCGGACGGGCTGGCCCTCGCCCAGGTTCGGTCGGGCACCGGGCTGGTGCAGGGCACGGGCGGCCAGTCGGCTGGCCCGGCCCAGCGCCTCCTTGGGGTGGCGCCCGGCCAGCCACGAGGGCAGGAACCCGGCAATGAACGCGTCACCCGCGCCCACGGACCCCGGGGACGGCTCCACCGGCTCGGCGGGGGCGGTCACGCAGTCCTCGCGCGTCTTGGAGGCCCACAGCCCGCCCTCCTCGCCGAGTTTGATGACGACGTTGGGGAACCAGGCGGTGAGAACCTTCGCGGCGGCCTCGGGGTCGTCCCGGCCGGTCAGCACCCGGGCCTGGTCCACGTTGACGAAGATCAGCCGCGCGCCCTGCGTCCAGTCGAGGAAGTCCTCCGCGCCCGTGCGCTCCAGCGGCGCGTGCGAACCGCCGTCCACCGAGATCGACATCCCGCTCTCCCGTGCCATGCGCAGAGCCACCCGGGCCGCGCGGCGGGAGTCGGCGTTGATCAGGGTGTAGCCGGACACGTGCAGGTGACCGTCCGGGCCGAACACGTCGCGGGGCAAGTCCTCGGGCTGCAGGCGTGCGTTGGCGCCCGGGTCGCTGAGCATCGTCCGGTCGCCCCGGTGCGTGATCATCACGACGCAGGTACCGGTCGGGCGCTCGGGGTCCATCACCATGCGCGAGTCCAGGCCGTAGCCCATGAGCTCCATCTCGCGCGTGCGCCCGGTGATGTCCGAGCCGCGGCGGCCGACGAACGTCGTGTCGGTACCCTCGACGGACAGCCACGAAGCTATGTTCGCCCCGGACCCCCCGCCGTACATGACCACTGATGCCGGGGTGTCGCTGCCGCGGGCCAACGGGTGGAACGCGCGCGCGACGGCATCGGTCATCAGGTCACCGATCACGACCACTCGAGTCATTTCGCCAGCCACCACCGAGGGTTTGAGATTCTGTGCCCGAACGACGTTAACAGGTCAACAATCAGTGTCGGGTAACGAACTGACAGCACCCCGGACACGCGGACGTTGGGGGGCTGCCGGGGCCCGCAGGCCCTGTGTACAAGGGTACGCGGAGCCCAGGGGGACCAAGCCCGAAGCCGCGCCGGAAGGGGCCCCAAGGCGGGGTTCGCGGCGGTGATTTCGGGGACAGAGCATGGACTTTCCCCGGATTCGGCCGATTGTCGTCTAGTCTCACAGGCGTGCAGTCCTACCCGAACCACTGGGAAGCCGACGTCGTTCTGACCGACGGCGGCACCGCGCACCTGCGCCCCATCACCCCTGACGACGCCGACCTGCTGCGCGAGTTCCACGCGAGGCTCTCTCCGGAGACGATCTACTACCGGTTCTTCGCGCCCTACCCCAAGCTCTCCGACCGTGACGTCAAACGTTTCACAACGGTCGACTACGAGGACCGCGTGGCCCTGGTGGCCACCATCTCCGACGACTTCGTCTCCGTGGTGCGCTACGACAAGGTCGCCCCGGAAGAGGCCGAGGTGGCCTTCGTCGTGGAGGACGGGCACCAGGGACGCGGCCTGGCCTCGGTCATGCTGGAACACATCGGCGCGGCAGCCCGCGAACGCGGGATGCGCCGCTTCATCGCCGACGTGCTGCCCGAGAACCGGCGGATGATCAACGTCTTCCGGGAGGCCGGGTACACCGCGCAACAGACCTTCGACGAGGGCGTCATCCGGCTCACCCTGGACCTGCAGCCCACCGATGACTCCAGGGAGGTCATGCGGGCCCGTGAGCAGCGCGCCGAATCGCGCTCCATCGCCCGCCTGCTCTACCCCGAGTCCGTGGCGGTCATCGGCGCGAGCCGTACCGCGCACACCATCGGCCAGACCGCCCTGCGCAACCTGCTCGGCGGCGAGTTCCAGGGCCCGGTCTACCCGGTCCACCCCGAGGCCAAGGCGGTCGTGGGCGTGCGCGCCTACCCGTCCGTCCTGGACATCCCGGACCAGGTCGACCTGGCCGTGGTCGCGGTCCGGGCCGACATGGTCGTCGACGTGGTCGAACAGTGCGCCGAGAAGGGCGTGCACGGCCTGATCGTGGTCAGCTCCGGCTTCGGCGAGGTCGGCCCGGAGGGCCGGGCCCGCCAGGACGAGCTGGTGCGCACCGCCCGCGCCGCCGGTATGCGCGTGGTCGGCCCCAACTGCCTGGGCATCGCCAACAGCGACCCCACCGTGTTGCTGAACGCCACCCTGTCCCCGGACCTGCCACCGCAGGGCCCCATCGGGTTCTTCTCCCAGTCCGGTGCGCTGGGCCGGGCGATCCTCCAGCGGGTGGCCGAGCGCGGGATGGGCCTGTCCACGTTCGTGTCCGCGGGCAACCGCGCAGACGTGTCCGGTAACGATCTCATGCAGTACTGGCAGGAGGACCCCGCCACCCAGGTCGTGCTCCAGTACCTGGAGTCCCTGGGCAACCCGCGCAAGTTCACCCGGCTGGCACGGCGCCTGGCCAAACAGAAGCCGGTCGTGGCCGTGCGCAGCGGCGGATCGGCGCAGACCACGCCCACCGGGCACGCCGCCGGGGGCCTGTCCCTGCCCGACTACGCGGTCACCTCCCTGTTCCAGCAGGCCGGGGTGGTCCGCGTCGACGACATCACCCAGATGTTCGACGCGGCCCAGGTGTTCGCCTACCAGCCGCTGCCCGAGGGGCCGCGCGTGGGCATCATCGGCAACTCCGACTCCCTGGAACTCCTGGTCAAGGATGCCGCCGTGCGCCAGGGGCTCAAGCCCCACGACCCGGTCAATCTGGGCCCGCAGGCCACCGCCGAGGACTTCGACACCGCCATCCAAGCCGCACTTGCCGCCGACGACGTGCACTCGGTCGTGGTGGTCTTCGTCCCGGCCCTGCACCCGATCGGCGACGACGTCGCCCGGGTCCTGCGCGCCCGCTCCCTGGACTCGGACAAGCCCATCGTCACCACCTACCTGGCGCGCCAGGGAATCCCGGAGGAACTCCGGCACATCGGCGACCGCGGAGAGACGCTCAACTCCTCGGTGCCGTCCTACCCCTCGCCCGAGGACGCCGTGCGTGCCCTGGCCCACTCCACCCGGTACGCCCAGTGGCGCAATCGCAAGCCCGGACGCCACCCGGAGCTGCCCGACATCGACCGTGCGCGGGCCCGGGCCACCATCGCCAGGGCGCTCAAGAAGGACAGCCCGGCCGAGGAGGACATCGCCTGGTTCGGCGGTGAGCGCCGCTACGACGAGGAGACGGCGGTCTCCGACGCCGACGCCCGTGACCTGCTCGCCTGCTACGGTATCGCCGCTTACCCGGACATCAAGGTCGAGTCAGCGGAGGAGGCCGTGGTCGCCGCCGGCGAGCTCGGCTACCCCGCGGTGGTCAAAGCCGACGCACCCGACCTGCGGGTACGGGCCGGTGGCACGTTCGTCCGCGCCGACCTGCGTACCCCCGAGGACGTGCGCAGCGCCTATGTCTCCCTGCTCGACCGCTTCGGCGGAGAGGCGGAGCTGGTCGTGCAGCGCATGGCGGCGCCCGGTGTGCCCACGGTGGTGCGGGCGGGCGACAACCAGTCCTTCGGCTCGGTCGTCTCCTTCGGTTTGGCGGACGTCACGGCCGAGCTGCTCGACGACCGGTCGTTCCGCCTGGCCCCGCTGACCGACATGGACGCCGCGGACCTCATCCACGCGGTCCGGGCCGCTCCGCTGTTGTTCGGCTTGCCTGCGGGAGCGACCTCGCTGGCCGAACAGCCCAACGTCGAGGCCCTGGAGGAGCTGCTCATCCGGGTCTCCCGCCTGGTCGAGGCCTTTCCCGAGATCGGCTACGTGGACCTGGACCCCGTGCTCGTCAACGCCACCGGCGCCCACGTCCTGGGCGCTCGTATGTGGCTGCGGGAGGCCCCCGACGTGCGGCCCGACGCGGGTCCCCGCCGACTGCGCGGGGTGACGTTCTGATCAGGGAGTGGGCCTCTCGTTTCGGTGGACGGTCGCGAAGTGTCACCGGGAGGAGGCAGGATAGAGGTATGAGGAAAACACGTGCCGTGCCCACGGACTGGCGCATGGAGATCGAGCGGAGCGGCTACTACCCGCCTCTGGTCATCGACGCCGTCGCGACCACCCTGGGCGATGAGGACGCCGAGGCGTTCATCGTGCACCACGAGGCGACCTTCGACCCGGCCATGGAGATGCGGCGGCACATCACCGTCATGCTGCTGACCGCGACCCGGCTCGTCGTGTGCCACACCGATGAGCATCCGCCCACCGAGCCGAGCGGGACCTCGCACGCCTCCACCACGACCGACAGCATCCAGCTGGGCAACATCCAGTCGGTGGCGCTGACCCGGGTCGTGCCGAACCCGGCCCAGTACAAGCCGGGCAGCCTGCCCAGCGAGCTCATGCTCAGCGTGAACCTGTCGGTGAACTGGGGTGCGGTCGCCCACATCGACTTGGAGCCCGCCTCCTGCGCCGATGAGAGCTGCGAGCTCGACCACGGCTACACAGGTGCGATCACCGCCGAACCCCTCACGCTGAGGGTCAGTGAGGCGGCCGACGGGACTGAGGCGGTCTCCGCGATGATGCACTTCCATGACGCGCTGTCGGCGGCCACCACGCGCCGCTGAGCCGTCGGTTCCGGCCGTGGACACGGCCGGAACGGTGCCGGGGCCGGGGGGCGAGCGCGCCCCCGGCCCCGAGCGTGTTCTCGGCCCCGCCACACCGGTCCCAGGAGACCCGGCCCGAGCGAACTGTAGGGGCGGGTGGGGCCCGGAGGGGTGCGGACGCTAGCGTGTGGTCCACGCAACACAAGTGTGCCCGCGTGTTCAACGGTGAAAGGCAGTCTTCGATGACGCAGCACCCGACGTCCCCGGCCCCATCGGACGACGCGCCCCTCGTGCGGTTGAGCGTCGACCGTGCCATCGCCACGATCACCCTCGATTCCCCCCGCAACCGCAACGCGCTCTCGGCACGTCTGCGCACCGAACTCTCCGACGCCCTCACCAAGGCCATGACCGATGACGAGGTCCGCGGTGTCGTCCTCACCGGGGCCGGCCCGGTGTTCTGCGCCGGCGCCGACCTCAAGGAGATCGGTGCCGCTCTTGCGGGCACTCCGGTCGAACCCGCACCGGAGCTTCCGGAGATCTTCGACCAGATCATGGGCGGCCCCAAACCGGTGATCGCGGTGCTCAACGGCGCCGCTCGGGCGGGCGGAATCGGCCTGGTGGCCGCCGCGGACATCGCCCTCGCCCCCAAGAGCGCGACCTTCGCCTTCACCGAGGTGCGCATCGGCGTGGTGCCCGCGATCATCTCCGTCCCGGTCGCGGCCCGGATGCACTCGCGCCCGCTCAGCCGCTACTTCCTTACCGGTGAGCTCTTCGACGCCACCGCTGCCGCCAAGGCCGGACTCATCACCCAGGCGGTCCCGGACCGCGAGGTGGGCCAGGCCGTGGACGCCGTCCTCCAAGGGTTGCGGGCTTCGGCCCCCCGCGCGCTTTCGCGCACCAAGGAGCTTCTGGGTGAACTCGGAGGCGGTGCGTCGGCAGCACCGGATCGGCGAGCCGAGTCCTTCACCCGCATGGGTGAACTTTCCGCCGAGTTCTTCGCCGGTGAGGACGCCGCTGAGGGACGTGTGGCGTTCTTCGAGAAGCGCCCGCCCCGCTGGGCCCAGTAGCCGTTGCCCGGTGAATCCGACACGCTGAGCGGCAGAACCTCCCATGTCAGAAGGCCGGGCAGTGGTGTGGCCGAGTGCCCGGCCGCGCAGGCTTTCCGTGTGCTCGGTGGACCGGAAATCCGCAAAGGTGCGCGACCCGGGTTCGCACGCTCCTCAGGACAGGCCACAATGGTCGGGTGAGCTACTCCGGAGATACCAGGGTCGGCGGCCCCGCCGACCTGCGACAACTATCGAACCTGACGATCACCAAGTTGGCCGTGGGCCCGATGGACAACAACGCCTACCTCCTTCGTTGCAGGGCAACGGGTGAGGCGGTCCTCATCGACGCGGCGGCCGAACCCGACCGGATCCTGGAGCTGATCGGCGTGGACGGGCTGACCCGAGTGGTCACCACCCACCGCCACCAGGACCACTGGCAGGCCCTGGCCGATATCGTCGGCCAGACCGGTGCGCGCACGGTCGCCCACCCCGACGACGCCGACGAACTGCCCGTGTCGGTGGACGAACCCGTCACCCACGGAGGCACCGTGGCCGTCGGGGACTGCGTACTCACCGTCATCCACCTGCGCGGCCACACACCGGGGTCGATCGCCCTGCGCTACGACGACCCCGAGGGCCACACCCACCTGTTCACCGGCGACAGCCTCTTCCCGGGCGGGGTGGGTAAGACCTGGTCCGACGCGGACTTCCGGACCCTGTTCGGTGACGTGTCGGAGCGCGTTTTCGGTGCGCTGCCGGATGACACCTGGATCTACCCCGGGCACGGCAAGGACACCACCCTGGGCGCCGAGCGCCCCCACCTCGCCGAATGGAGTGAGCGTGGCTGGTAGGGCGGTTCCACGGACGACTCAAGCGCCGTAGCAGCAGAAGCCGATGTGTCCGAGGTGGTCGGAGACCGCTTCGGACACATCGGCACCCGCCGTCAGCGCTCGGTGGAATGCGCGCATGGCCGTCCCGGTCTCCGCGTCCCCGACCGGGACCGGGCTGGCGACCACGGTTCCGGTGCCCAAGGCCAGCAGCGCACCCACGAACCCGCGGGGTCGGCCGACCGTCCCGCCGTAACCACGCCCGCCCCAGCAGCTGGACAGGGTGACCAGGGCAGGAGCGGATTCCAGCCGCGCGAGGTCGCAGGCGAGCAGCGGGCCGTCGTGCAGTTCGAGCTGGGAGAGCATGGCCGTCTGGTCACCCACGTGCCCGTGCCCGGCCAAGTGTGCGAGGTCGGTGCTGGCCAGCCCGTCCAGTACCTGTTCCCGGCGTGCCCGTTCCAGGAGCCGTGCGCCCGGATACAGACCGGCCAGCGTCGCCACTTCGGCCCGGGCCTCGGTGGGACCCGGCCCGGAGGCCAGTAGAACCCGCTTCCAGCCGCGCTCGGCGGGTGGCCGTTCCACCCAGAAGCGGGCCGTGGGCACGAGGTGTACCGGTCGGCCGCGCAGCGACGGGAGGAGTCCCCAGGGCGGGTCACCGAGGTAGGGCTCACCGGTCACCACCAGCGGCCGGTCCCCGACCAGTGGCAGGATCGGCCTGACCAGGGCCGTGCAGGCAGCGTCGGCGGCGTTGCGGGTCGCCTCCGAGCCGGCCCCGCCCGTGGAGGCCGACTGCTCGTGTGTGAACCGGGCCAGCACGCGGCGGACCCGTAGCAGGGACCCGAGCGGCCGGGCCTGCACTGTGCCGTCCACCGCGACCAGCGCCACGGCCTCCGTACCCGCAGCGGTGTAGTGGACGAACGCCCGACCTGCCAAGGCGCCCAGGAGGGGGTCCAGGACGGGGCCCGAGTACCGGTGCGGTCGGCCCCGGGGCCCTGAGCGCTGGGCCCGCCAGTGCGCGGACTCCCAACGCCGGGCGTAGGCGCTGGCCTTGGGCCCGGGGCCCTCGTGCAGGGCGCCGCGGTAGTGTCCGGTCAGGTCCTCGACCGCGCTGTCGCGGTAGGTGCTCGGCCCCGGTACCAGCCCGTCCGCCCAGGTACGCCCCAGCTCCGCCCACTCCAGCGCGGTTGCGGGGTCTCCGGCGAGCAGGGCTTTCTCCAACCCGGCCCGGACCACTTGGGGGTCTCGGGCGGCATCCGCCAACCACGGGCCCGGCGGGGGTGCGTCGCGTTGGGCCAGGCAGTTCAGGGCCTTGTGGGGAGTGCCGGTGCGCTGGCAGGCAGTGGCGGACGGCGCACGCAGGTCGAGGGTGGCACGCGCACGCTGAGTCGGGGTCCGGCCGCTGGAAGCCCAGTGTGAGACCCGTACCAGCCGGTCCGCCAACCGGTACCACAGCGAACCCGGCGCGGAGTGGCTGCGGATTCGCCGGGAGAGGTAGAGGGCGCCCCGGCGGTCGCCGTTCAACAGCCGGAGCTTGGCCTCCACCAGGGTGCGGGCGGTCCCGTACAGCGCCTCCTGCCAAGGAGCCTCGGCCAATGTGCGTCCGGCCTCTTCCACGAGCCCTTCCGAGAGCAGCGCCTCGGCCAAGTCCACGCGCAGGGCCTCCTGCCGCTCGGCCGGTAGGAGGTGTGCGAGCTCGTGGAACGTGGAGATGGCCGAGGCGGAGTCGCCCTGGTACAGGTCCAGGCAGCCCAGGTTCTGCCGTGCGACCAGGCCCAGGAGGGGCAGGCGGCGCGCATCGGCCAGGTCCCTGGCCTCGTGGAGGTGCTCCTTCGCCTGGGAGAAGCGGCCGCACAGGGTCTGGGCCAGGCCGAGGTCGGTGAGGACCCCGGGCAGCACGGGCGCGAGTTCGGCCAGGGGGTGTCCGCTCAGCCGCCGCCGAGTGTCGTCCAGGATGTCTACGGTCTCCTTGAAACGGCCGTGCCGGGCGAGTTCCACCCCTTGGGCGACGCGGGCCAGGAGGGGTTCACGTGCGGTGTTCGGTGGTGTGTTCTCGGCGTCCTGAAGGATGGATTCGGGCATGGGGTCGGGCGCTGCGGGGGTGAGCACGTCCGGCTGCCTTTCGCCAGTGGGGCCGGTCATCTCCAGTGATAGCAGCGGGTGTGAGCGTGCGGGAGGCCTGCGGGTCAACCTGTGGACAACCGGCCGGTCGCGAAACGGGGCGAAGCATGACGAAGGAGGGCGAGGGGCGAGGATTTGGTGTGCGTACCGAAACCGGGTTCGGGTCGCATCCCATACGGGTGTGCACGCACGAGCCGATTCGGGTGGGGAGGGGCAGGAGGCGTCGGGCCGCTTGCTCGACGGGTCCGGTTCAGGCGGTGAACCAGTCGGTGACGGCGACCGGGTAGCCGGGGCGTTCCACGGCCAGGCTCAGCGGCCCGGGGGAGAGGTCGGCCGTCTGGAACCGGCCGTCGACCGCGACGAACAGGCGCAGTGAGTCCGCGGGGCGGCGCACGAGGATGTCGACGTGGTCGAATTCGCCGCTCACCAGGCCGCAGAGCCAACGATGGGCGCCGTGCGGGTGGATTTGGATGTCCAAGCGGACATCGGCCATGTCGAATCGGAGCGTGCACGGAGGGGCGCCGTCCCGAGCACGGTGGGCCGCCTGCCGGGGGTAGGGGGGTGCGTCACTGACGGTCCTGGCCAGGACGGCACCGTCGAAGGAGCGGTCGAAGGCAGCCAACGCGGCCGACCGCCCGGTCGGGTCGTCGACGTTGTCTGGAGCGTTCTTCACGGTTCACGCACGCCTTTCGGTCGGGTCTCTCGTGGCTCGGAGGGAGCGGCGGAGCTGGCGGAACAGGTGCCGCCTCTGGTTGGGGGTGGTCCTGCGGGAGATCGGCGGGGCGTCCGGTGCGTCGTCGAGGTAGTGCTGCGCGACCCGGCGGTCGACCGGATCGGTGAGTCCGTCGATGGCCCTGTGCAGTTCGGCGTAGCGTTCCTTGACCAGGTATTCGTGCTCGGGGTCGGCCCAGTGGTGGACGTAGCCGACCAGCGTCTGGGGGTCGACCGGCAGGAAGCGCTGACGGTGCCGGCGTTGGCGGCCGCAGGCGGTGTGCGTCGCCCGGCGCAGCCAGCCGGCGAGCTGGTGCGGGGAGTGGAGGTGGGTCAGGTGCTGGTTGAGGCTGAGCCAGACTGTCTGGACGGCGTCCTCGCGGTCCTGTCGCGTGAGTCCGTACGAATGGGCGATACGGTTCACTGTGGCCAGATAGCGGTCGACGATGGCGGCCCACGCGTCGGCGTTCCCATGGCAGGCGCCTAGCACGAGTTCGGCGTCCGTGCGAGGGGAGGTCGGGGGGCCGGTTGTGGCCGGAACCGGGAAAAAAGAGGTGGAAACATAACCTGAACTGCATGGATGGGCTTTCTCTTCAGGTGTTTCCGGATGATGGATGTCCCCGTGCGACTGGTCTGTCACACCCGCCCCCACTATGATCGGACTCCCTGTCGCGCCTGAGGCACACGGTAATCCCTGATCACTCGGGTTGCGGGGGGAACTCTGGAAAATACCAGCCTGCGAGATGGTTCTCAGGGTGCCCTTAGGGCACAATGGGGCAAAAGGTATTCAGGCGGGTATGCAACCTTCTCGTGGTACGAGGGCGTCGGGGAAGCGCACTCGTTCGTATCAGGAGGTTCGGTGTCCGCACGTGGCGTCTTGTACGTCCACTCCGCGCCCGCGGCGCTGTGCCCACACGTCGAGTGGGCGGTCGCGGGCGTTGTTGGCGTACCCGTGAAACTCGATTGGGTGGCCCAACCGGCGGCGCCCGGCCACCACCGTGCCGAACTCAACTGGCAGGGGAAGCCGGGGACCGCGGGGGCGGTGGCCTCCGCGTTGAACGCGTGGCAGCGCCTGCGCTTCGAGGTGACCGAGGAAGGGTCACCCGGGTGCGACGGCACGCGTTACAGCTACACGCCCACCCTCGGCGTGTTCACCGCGATCACCAGCGCGGCGGGAGAGGTCCTCGTGCCCGAGGGCAGGCTGCGCGCCGCCGTGGCCACCGCCGCTGCCGAAGGCGTTGAACTGGTCGCCGAACTCGACCGGCTCACCGGCCGCGCCTGGGACGAGGAGCTGGAGCCCTTTCGCTACGCCGGCGACGGGGCACCCGTGCGCTGGCTGCACGCCGTGAGCTGACCCCTGCGGCCCCGTTTCCGCGCCCCAGAACCCGTCTGCGGGACCAGCTTGCGCGGCCCGGAACGGAGAGCGCTCAGGGCGGTTCGCTCTCGCAGGGCCAGATGGCAGAGGCCAGCAGCACGGACGCCCAGATACCCAGGGGGACCAGCGGCCAGTACGGCACCAGCTGGCCGCCGAGCAGGCTGGCCGCACCCCAGATGCCGGTCAGTGCCCCGGCCACGCCCAACCACCACCGCCACTCCTCGCCCCACTCGTCCCAGGGCACGAGCAGAGCGGAGTCGGATTCGGAGGAGTGCGAGCGGCGCAGCCCCGGTCCGTGGTCGACAGCCGGCCTGGGTAGTGGGATCCGGTGCTCGGGTACGGGCAGGTCCGCGGTCAGCGAGTTGAGCTCACCGACCCGGACAGAACTCAGTGCCGCACCCACTCGGCGCTCGTACTCCTCGTGGTCCAGTCGGCCCTCGGAGAACGCCACCGCGAGGTGGTCGACCGTCAGGTCCCGTTCGGTGTCCGAGGCGCGCATCTGGTTCAGCGGTAGACGTTGGGCCTCCACTTCCCACCCCCAAAGGCGCGAGTTGGTGACCATACGATACGTGCCGTGATCGGTGCGCGAAAGGGATCGCAGATGTCGGTTTCCGACGCGTCGGGGGCACCCTCTGGATTCCGGCGTCATTGCAGGTCAGAGTGCTATCCAGCGGGCTACGGTGCGGCATGTGGACGGGTCGCTCGCGCCCACCAGGCCGGTGTGCTCGTAGGGTCCCCGATAGGCGAAGTCCGAGCCGTCCAGACGGGTTACCAGTCCTCCGGTCTCGGCCAGGATCAGACCTGGCGCGGCGACGTCCCAGTCGCGCACCGGAACGTCCTTCACGAACAGGTGCGCGTCACCCTCAGCGATCCGGCACAGCTTGAGCGAGATGCTGCCGCTCTCCAGGTACTCGCCGTAGCCGAAGTGGTCGTAGACCCGTCGTGCGATGCCGGTGGGACCGGGGGTGTTGTCGGTGAGTACCCCGTGCCCGGCCGGCGAGGGCGCGTGCACCGGTAGCGGCCTCCCGTTCCGCCGGGCGCCCTGCCCGCGCACGGCCGTGTACAGGACACCGGACTCCGGGGCGAACACCGCCGCGACCTCGGGAAGCTCGCCGATGACCAGTGCCGCCTGCGTGACGTACCCGTCGAATCCGTGCACGTAGCTGGCGGTCCCGTCGATCGGATCGATCAGCCAGTACCGGGGTGGCCGTGCCCGAGCCAGGGAGTCCGGGTCCTCCTCGCTCACCACCGGGATCTCGCCGTCGATCGAGGCAAGCCGCTGGGAGAGCGCCCGGTGCGCCATCGCGTCGGCCTCTGCCTTGAACTGGCTTCCCTCCCAGACCCCGCTGTGCACCGACGGGTCCGAGCGCCAGTCGCGCAGCAGTTCGCCGACCTCGACGACCGCCTCCGCCACCGCTTGCGAGAGCGGGTGGTCACCGCTCATCGCGCACGCACCGGAATGACCGGGGACTGCCCGCCGGTAGCCACCGCTCCGGGCAGCGCGAAGCCCTCACCGTGTGTCGTGGGGGCCGGTGCGGGGGAGATCCCGTGCGAGTCGAACTGCTTCTCGCTCAGGAACTCGTCCGTCCACCGCCGCACCATCGACAGGCCCTCGTCCCACTCGTCGGTCAAGCGCGGGCCGCCGCGCACCGCCTGGTCCAGCAGCCCGGCGATCTCATCCACCCCCGAGGCCACGGTGAGCGCCGCGGTGGACGAGAACCTGGGGTTGATCTCGAAGACCTTGGGCTGACCCTGTTCGTCCAGGCACAGCTGGACGTTGAAGGGGCCGTCCGCGCGCAGGGCGCTCTGGATCGCCTTGCAGGTGCGGATGACCTCTTGGTTGCGGCGGGTGACGGCGTACTTCGTGACGCCCTGCTTGAGCAGGACCTCCTTGGGGACGACGGCCTGCACGTCGCCGTCCCGCCAGACCACCACCGACACCGTGTACTCGGGGCCGCTGATGCGTTCCTGCACGATCAACTCGTCGGCCGCGTAACCGCTCTCGGAGACCACCCGGGCCATGTCGCGGGCGGAGTCGATGACCATGACGCCTCGGCTGCCCCGCCCGCTGCGCGGCTTGACGACGAGTCCGTCGGGAGAGGAGTCGGCGGCGTTGGTGGGCCACTCCGAAGCGAGCCAGGTTCGGGGCACCCCCACCCCGATGTCCTCCAGCTGCTGCATGAGCACGTATTTGTCCAGGCAGGTGGTGACGAAGTCCAGCTGTGGCAACAGCACGGTGAGGCCGTCCTTTGCCAACTCACTGACCCGGACCAGCTCCTCGTCCACGAGCGGGACGACGGCGACCGCCTCCTCCTCGGTGCACAGGGCGCGCATCCTGGGCAGGAAGGCCTCACTGTCCCCCGGCGGGACCAGATAACCGCGGTCAGCCAGATACAGGCCCGGTGCGGCGGGATCCACGTCGGTGGCCACCACCCGGAAGCCGCGTTCCCGAAGGTGGAGGATGGTACCGGGTGTCGGAGCTGACCCCGCTGTCGTGACCACGACGGTCGGCATCGTCGAAGACTGCTGTGGCACCGGCTGACCCTTCCAGGCTTGTTCCGAGTGGTCCGGGGGATGAAACGAGCCTAGACGGGTGAGCGCCGTTCATGGTCGGTATGGCCGATTGCGGTTGCAAAGTGAACCAGATGGGCCTCTCGCGCGTGTACCCATCGGCCCCGGGAGGAAAGGGCAGAGGGCGGGTGCAGCGCCGAGCGCCGCACCCGCCCTCCGGAGGCCGCCGGGCGGCCCTACTTCTGCTCGTACGTCGGCGTGATGGCGGCCCGGCCGATCGCGTGCGAGAACAGGTTGAATCCCAGGAATGCGGGGCTTCCGGAGCTGTCGATACCCAGACTCGGGACGTCCACCGCGTGCACCACGAAGAAGTACCGGTGCGGGCCGTGCCCGGCGGGCGGAGCGGCGCCGATATAGCGGTGGTCCCCGGCGTCGTTGCGGAGCGTGACGGCCTGTTCCGGCAGGCCGGAGCCGTTCCCGGCGTCGGCCGCGAGCTCGGTGACGTCGGCGGGGATGTCGCAGACCGCCCAGTGCCAGAACCCGCTCGCCGTGGGAGCGTCCGGGTCGAAGCACGTGACGGCGAAGCTCTGGGTCCCCTCGGGAAACCCGCTCCAGGACAGGTGCGGGGAGACGTCCTCGCCTCCGGCGCCCATCATCCCGCTCACCTGGGCGTTGGGCAGGGTCTGCCCGTCCGCCACGTCGTCGCTGGTGACGGTGAACGATGCGACCTGGGGCAGGAAGTCGTAGGGGGAGGGTGGCATGGCCACGGCGATGGCCTCCTTCGTTCTCGTGGATGTCCGTACCGGCCCGCGGCTCACGGGCCCTGCCCCCGAACATACGCGTCGGAAGGCATGAAGGGGTGGACTCGGTCTACTGCGCGTACAAGGTGCGGGGTACCGTCGTGCCAACACCGAACACGAACCGGGTTCGGTTCGAACGACCGGTCCACCGACAGGAGCCGCCATGACCGACCGCTGGGGCATCACCGTCCCCTTCGAGGGCATTCCCCTGGCCGACCAGCGATCCCTCTTCGAGGAGCTGCCCGACCTCGGATACACAGACGCCTGGTCGGCCGAGGCCAACGGCACCGACGCGTTCACACCCCTGGCCCTGGCCAGCGTGTGGGCTCCCCAGCTGCGCCTGGGAACCGCGATCGTGCCCGCCTACACGCGAGGGCCCGCGACCCTGGCGATGAGCGCCGCCACGATGGCTGCCGCCGCGCCGGGCCGCTTCGCACTGGGTGTGGGTACCTCCTCGAACGTCATCGTGGAGCGCTGGAACGCGATCCCCTTCGAGGAGCCCTTCAAGAAGGTCCGAGACACCGTGCGCTTCCTGCGGGAGGCGCTGACCGGACAGAAGATCAAGGCCGACTACGACACGTTCTCGGTGAAGGGGTTCACGCTCGGCGCGGTTCCCCCGCAGCAGCCGCCCGTGCTGGTGGCGGCCCTGCGCCAAGGCATGCTCCGCCTGGCCGGACGCGAGGGCGACGGCGCCATCATCAACTGGCTCTCCTCGGAGGACGTGCGCACCGTCGCACCTATCGTTCGGGAGTTCGGGGAGGAGAAGGAGATCGTCGCCCGGATCTTCACCATCCCGGACACTGACGCCGACACCGCTCGGGATATCGGCCGGTGGGCGATCTCCGCCTACCTGAACGTGCCCGTCTACCGCGCCTTCCACGAGTGGCTGGGCCGCGAGGAGCTTCGCCCCATGTGGACGGCGTGGGAGGAGGGCGACCGCAAGGGCGCGCTCGCCGCGATCCCCGACTCGGTCGTGGACGAGCTGATCGTGCACGGCCCCGCGGAGTACTGCCGGGAGCGGATCCAGGCCTACAAGGACGCGGGTGTGACCACCCCGGTGATCGCCCCGATCGCCCCGCCCTCCCTGGACCCCGCAACGGTGGTCCGTTCCCTGGCCCCTCGGAGCTGATCAGGCCGTGATCTGATCCGGGCCCCACCTCAGGGATGTTCCCCGCGTGCCGGTGCGCGGGGAACATCCCGACCGTTCGGTATGCTCTGGGTTTCCGGCAGCGTCACCCCGGGCCGGTGGCGACCAGGATCGCGCGCGCCCGCAGCACCAGTTCCAGCTCGAACCGCTCACCCGGGTTCCGCAGCCGCGACCCGAACAGCTCCTCCAACTGCCGCATCCGGTACCGAACGGTCTGCGGATGGATGCGCAGCCGTTCGGCGGCCTCGTTGGCGTTGAACCCGGACTCCAACCACGCCAACAGCGTGTCCGCCATCCGCTCCCGCTGCGGTAGCCGCATCCCGTCCAGCGGGGCCAGCCGGGCCCGCGCCAGCTCCGCCACCAGGCCGGTGTCCCGGGACAGCAACAGTTCGAACAGGTGGTCGCCCCACCGCAGCACGCCCGAGCCGGAGACGGCACCCGACCGCACCAGTTCCGACAGCTCCCGTGCGCGGGACAGCGACCGCGGGGCCTCCGTCAGGGGCACCGTCGGCCCCAGCACGGCGCCGAACCCGCGCAGGGACCGCTCCAGCGACCGGAGCCGCCCGGGGCCCTCCGGGTCGGGCACCAGCGCGCAGGGCTCCACGCGGTCCAGGTCCACCAGCACGTCCGGGGGCAGCGCCGGCGCTGCCCCCTCCAAGCACACCTCCTGGTGCAGCAGAGCCACCGCCACCCGCTCAGGGACCCGCCACCGGGCGGACCGGGCCAGTGTGGACAGGGTCCGCTCCTCGGGTTCGGTCCCGGCCTCGGCCAAGAGCACCTTCAGCAGCCTCGCCCGCCTGCGCCGCAGGGCCTCCACCCCGGCCCCGCGTACCTGCGCGTGGCCCTCGGCCGCGGCCGCGGAGATCTCCTCCTGGAACGCGAAGATCGCTTCGCCGAGCGCGGCCATCTGGTCCCGGTCGATCGAGTCGGCCCTGGCCAGCCGCCGCCACGCCACCGCCGCAGCCGTGCGCATACCCGTGTGCAGACACTCCAACGTGCGGCCCTGGCGTGCCTCGCCAGCCCCGAAGGAGCGGAAGTTCTCGGTGATGGAGCCAGTCCGCCCGGCCGTCGGCGCGCCCTCGATCCGGTCGAGGAAGGTGTGCACCGCGGTGCCGATCGCGTGCCGGATCGACTCGGCCTGAGCCGGTTCCATGGGGAGCGCGTGGGCCTCGGCGCGCTGCAGGATCCCGTCGGCGGCCTCCTCAGCGACTTGGGGGACCAAGGGCCGGAGCCTGCTCCCCAGGCCTGGTGGAAGATCCGTGAAGAGGGCGTCGCGGGCGCCCTCCCGTAGTCGGTACGTCATGCTCACCTCCGGCGCGGACGCGCGGCGGGGCCGCTCGTTTCGAGGCACGCCCGCGCGTGCTCTGTGCGCCAGATGAATGAACCGTGATCCCGGTCACTCTGCTTCATCTCACCAGAGCCCGACCCCGCGGACAAGCCCGGCCCCCGCGTAGGTGGATGCTGCCCTGGTCAGAGGCACGCATGGTCATCAACCGGGTGAATGCGGTAACAATGATGCGGCACGGACAAGTCCGCTGACCGACCAACCCGCTCTTGGAAGGCAACCCCCATGCGACGCATCCTCCTGTGTTCCCTCCCCTTGGTCCTCGCGCTGACCGCCTGCGGAAGCGGCGAGGACGAAACCCCTCAGGACGACACCGCGGCAGAGGAAGCCGCCGCCGAACCAGGTGAGGACGAGGCCGTCGACGGTGCCCAGACAGTGGCCGACGGCTTCGTCGCCGCACTGGCCGCCGCGGACGGCGAGGCGGGCTGCGCCTTCGTCGACGACGGAGCCCAGTCCGCGATCGCCGCCCAGAGCGAAGCCGGGGACTGCGTCGAGGCCTTCCCCGACTACGTCGAGAACCTGGAAGGCGCCGAGGACATCGAGGTCGGCGACGTCACTGTCAGCACCGACCTGGACGGTGAGACCCTCATCGGCAACGTCGAACTGATCAACGTCGCTGAGGACCCCGAGGTCATGGAGGTGCGCGAGGGTTCCGACGGCGAATGGCTCGCCACCCGCGTCCCGGGCACCACCCTCGGCGGCGCCTGAGCCGCAGCCGGTCCATCCTGATCTGGCCGCGGGGCCTCGACCCAGTTCCGCGGCCATGTTCGGATGCCTCGTAGCCGGCCCTCCGGGGGGCGGTGCGCCCTAGGCAACGCCCAGCCGTGAGGTGATGAACACCCGGTCGCACGGCCTGTCGGGGTTTCGGGCGCGCGAGCTCTGGAAGAGTGGGGAGCCGAGGGGCACGGCACGACCGCGTGCCCCGTGGCACAGAGCGAAGGAGATGCGCGATGATCCTGATCGTCGTCAAGTTCCGGGTGAAGCCCGAAGCCGTGGACGGATTCCTCGACGAGGTCGCCGGCTTCACCGCGGCTACCCGGGCAGAGCCCGGCAACCTGTGGTTCGAGTGGTCCCGCAGCGTCGAGCGCGACGACGAGTTCGTGCTCGTCGAGGCGTTCAAGGACGGCGCCGCTGAGGCCCACGTCGGCAGCGACCACTTCAAGGCCGGTCTGGCCGCGATGAAGCCGCTGCTGAAGGAGACCCCGCTGATCGTCAGCCGCCAGGTCGAGGGCGAGGGCTGGGATCGCATGGGCGAACTCACCATCGACGAGTAACGAGGCACGGGCCCGTGGCTGCGCGGGCTACGGCACACGGGCGTGGACGTAGGAGACAAGGCTGAAGGGGAGCGGGCGTTTGGGTACGTACGTCGCGAGCGGGGACCGGTACGACCCGTTGGAGTACCGGGTCTGTGGTAGGAGCGGGTTGAGGCTGCCGAGGCTTTCGCTGGGACTGTGGCAGAACTTCGGCGGTGACCGGGATTTGGAGGGGCAGCGCCGGATCCTGCGCCGCGCCTTCGACCTGGGAGTCTTCCACTTCGACCTGGCCAATAACTACGGCCCGCCCCCGGGGAGCGCCGAGGAGAACTTCGGCCGGATCCTGGCGCAGGACTTCGGTCCGTACCGGGACGAGTTGGTCATCACCACCAAGGCCGGGTATGTCATGGGACCGGGGCCGCACCAGCAGGGCGGTTCTCGGAAGTACCTGCTCTCCTCGCTCGACCGCTCCCTGAAGCGGATGGGGCTCGACTACGTCGACGTCTTCTACAGCCACCGGCCCGACCCGGACACACCGCTGGAGGAGACCATGACTGCGCTCCACCACGCGGTCGTGTCCGGGCGGGCCCTGTACGCGGGGATCTCCTCCTACGGGCCGTCGCTGACCCGCAAGGCGGTGGCGATCATGCGTGAACTCGGCACGCCCCTGGTCGTGCACCAGTCCTCCTACTCCATGCTCAACCGCTGGGTGGAGGACGGGCTGCTCGAGGCGGCCGAAGACGAGGGGATGGGAGTGGTCGCGTTCTCACCCCTGGCCCAAGGGCTCTTGACCTCCCGGTACTTGGACGGTGAGGTGCCCGCAGACTCCCGGGCCGGGGTGGGGCGGCCCAGCTGGCGCGACAACATGCTCACCGAAGAGGTCCTGGGCCGGGCCCGGGCCCTCAACCAGATCGCCGCCGAGCGCGGACAGACCCTGGCGCAGATGGCGATCTCCTGGGTTCTGCGGGACCAGGGACCGCGCACCGTCACCACGGCGCTGGTCGGGGCGTCGAGCGCGGAGCAGTTGGAGCAGAACCTCAAGGCGGCGGACTCCACGGAGTTCTCCGAGGAGGAGCTGCGCGACATCGACCGGTGGGCGGTCGACTCCGACGTCAACATCTGGTGGGGCGCCACCGCATCCAAGGACTAGGATCCGAGGACAGTGTGGGGCCGTGTCGGGATGTGGGGCGGATGCCAGGCCGGGGAGGCGTGTAGACGCTGGGCACTGTGGGATCTTTGTTCCTTTCGGGGCAAAGGTCCCTTGTGGGGGTGGTGAGGCTTCACCTAGCTTGACCCCCAGCACACCTTGTCCGAAAGGCCGACATGCTCTCCCCCCGGCGCCGGACGCCCCCATCGGCCCTGCCCCCGGCCGTTCCGGACCAATCGAATAACCGCATCCCCATCACGGGCCGCCCCCTGGAACGCCCCTGCGCGTTCTTCCCCGCAGGGGGCGGCCGGTGACCCCCACCCAACTGAGGGCTTTCTCCACCGTCGTACGCCTCGGCTCAGTGAAACGGGCCGCCCTGGAACTCGACGTCACCGAGGCCGCCGTCTCCCTGCACATCGGCAAACTCCGTAAGCTCTTCGACGACCGGCTCTTCTCCCGCACCGCCGCGGGCCTGGCCTTCACCCCGGGAGGCCTTCGCCTGGCAGGCCGTGCCGCCGAACTGCTGGGGCTTCAGGACCGCACCCTGCGCGAGGTCAGCCAGGCGGGCACCGGCACCCGACTGCTGCGGATCGCTGCCTCCAGCATGTTCGTCGAGTACGCCGCGCCCGGGCTGATCGAGCTGTTCGTGGGCCGTGCCGACGACCTCGACGTCGAACTGAGCGTGCACAGCCCCGGCCGGTTCGAGGAGCTGCTGCGCGACCGCGCGATCGACGTGGCTGTCGGCCCCGCCCCGACGGAGGAACCGTCGGCGTGCCCGCCAGAGGAGGCGCAGGTGGAATCGCGGAGCATCCTCAGGTACCAGCTGCTCACCGTTGTCGGCGCCGACCACCCCCTCGCGAAGGGGCAGGTGGATTCCCCGCGGCTCCGCGAACACACCTGGCTGCTGGGTCCCTCAGTGCTGGACCGCACCGGGCTGGTGCCCGCCGTCTTGCGCCGCTTCCGCATCCCGGAGTCACGTCAGCGCGTCTTCCAGAGCCACGCCGCCGCGCTCGAAGAGGTAAAGAAGGGTGCCGGGGTCGGCCTGGGGTTGGGATTCGCCGTCGCCCACGACCTCTCCGCAGGGCGTCTGGTCACACCCTGCGGGCCGCCCGTGCGCACCGGAGGTTCCTGGGCCGCGACCGCCCTCACCGATCGAGACGAGGCCGGGGTCGCCGCCGAGTTCCTCCGCTTCGCGACCACCCCGCGCGCCACCCAGACCATGCTGCGGGGGTCGGGTGTACACCGTGGGCGCCTCCGCTCGGGCACGCATGTCACCGTTGCTGATGCCTTAAGCGAACATCAGCATTCCGTGCATTTCTGTACGAAAGGTCCGTGACGGTGTCACCACAACCTGGGTTGGGTGTCCTGACGACGGTGCCGGAGCTTCTTTCCGCCTGTGCGGTCTTGCGCCACCGGCCCGCCCCGCACCCGCCCTGCGGCGGGTGCGGGTGGTGCGGGTCTTACGGTCGGCTCCACGGGCCTTCGGAGCCCTCGCTCCCCGGTCTCCGGCCACTCCGGTACCGGTACTGCCCACCTGCGCCGCCAGGGCGGCGAGGTTGCGTGCTGCGTTCACATCCCGGTCCAACACCAGGGGACATGCGTCGCAGTCGAACACCCGGATGTGCAGCGGCAGCTTGGCTTTCGTCGCCCCGCACCCCGAGCAGGTCTTACTACTGGCGAACCACCGGTCGGCCACGACCAAGCGCCCGCCATTCCAGGTGGTTTTGTAGTCCAGTTGGCGGCGGATCTGACCGAACCCCGCATCCTGGATGCGGCGGGCCAGACGCCGGTTCTTGACCATCCCGGCCACGTTGAGGTCTTCGATGACCACCGTGCCGTACTCCCCGGCCAGAGCAGTGGTCAGGTGGTGCAGCGCGTTGGTGCGCACATTCGCCACCCGGTGGTGCACCTTGTTACGGGCCCGGTTGGCCTTGACCCACCGCTTCGAAGGCGCGCGCCCGGTGCGCCGGTCCGGGCCCTGGCGCCGCGACACCCTGCGCGAGGCCCGGCGCAGGTCGGTCAGTGCCCCCTCCAGGTGGCGGGGGTTGGCCACCTGCCACACCCCACCGTCAGAGTCGGCGACCACCGCCAGGGACTTGACCCCCAGGTCCACCCCGGCCACCCCCTCCGGCCGGGCCGGGACACGGGGGGCGCGGGCGATCTCGACCTGGAAGGACACCTGCCACCGCCCCCGCCGGTGCGAGACCGTGGCCGAGAGGATGCGCGCGGTCCCATTCGCCAGGCGGCGGTGGAGTTTGCGGGTGGACTCATGGGTGCGCACCCGCCCCACCACCGGCAACCTCACGTGGCGCCGGGTGTCCTCGCACCGGATTACCCCGGTGGTGAACCGGCAGGACAGGGGCGCCCGGTGCTTGGACTTGGGCCGCGGCACCCCCACCCTCGGACCCTTGCGATCGCCCCGCTTGGCGGCGGAGTAGCCGTCAAAGGCAGCGGCGGCGCCTGCTAGGCCGGTGTTGTAGGCCTCCTTGGAGTTGTCGGCCCACCAGGAAGCGAACCGGGGATCCTCCCTCTTGTTGGCGTTGAAGGCCCGCCGCAGGCTGGGCAGTGACCAGGACCGCCACGGGGTGCGCTCGGACTCAGGGACCCCGTAGGAGGCCTCGGCCTTGCGTTGGTCCCAGTTGGCCAGGACGTGGTTGCGGGCCCAGTTGAAGGCCGTCCGGGCCCCGCCGCAGTGCGAGCGCAGCCGCTGCTCGGTCTCGGCCCCCGGGTCCAGAGCGAAGACGTAGGCCTGGACCACGTGCCCGGGGCGGGGCTGAAACCCCCGCTTCTTCTTCGGCTTCTTCTTGTTCTTGCCTTCTGCTTGTTGCTCGTCCTGCTGTAGAGCGGTCTCGGCCACGGCTCCCACCCCCTCCCGGTGACTCGTTCACACGTTCGAGAAAAACGTTAGCGGAACGGGCGGGCCGGTGTGGGGGGAATCAGCGAACTCCCCCTGAATCGTTTCCCAAGGGGGAACCGATCCGAGTGCCTGGCTCTTCAACGGTGGCCTGCGGCCGTAGTGATCTTTACTGACGGGAGTGGATGGTTGCTGAGGGAACACAGAACAGCTCACAACCTTCTGGAACCACCCCGAGACGCCGCGACAGGCCTCGGGGGTTTGAGCGCGGGCGGGTCCGGGTGCGCGGGTGGGGTGTGAAACGCGGGTGTTACGGAGACCGGCGGTAGGGACACGTGCGGTACGAAGCTGTCTCTTGTAGGCCTCTAGAAGCCTCAACTAATATGGCTCAGACCACCTCTGAGGGGTTGTCGCCATGACCACTGCACGGCTCCGGAACCCACGCGAGTGCCTGGTTCCGGGGGTTTTGGAGTATTCGGACCGGCACGGCACCCGCCCAGAACGCACCGGCCCGGCTCTTGCTGCGGGCGCCGGGGTGTGCCGATGACCCCCGCACAGCTGCGCGCGTACTCCGCGGTCGCCCGCCTCGGCTCCGTCAAACGGGCCGCAAGCGAGCTCCATGTCTCCGAAGCCGCGGTCTCCCTGCACATCGGCAAGCTCCGCAAGACTTTCGGTGACCGGCTGTTTGTCAGCTCCGCCGCCGGGCTGACCTTCACCCCCGGCGGCCTGCGTCTCGCTGAGCGGGCCAGCGAAATGCTCGGCCTCCAGGACCGCACCATGCGTGAGGTCACCCAGGCAGGGAAGGGTAGCCGTCCGCTGCGCATAGCCACCTCCAGCCTGTTCGCCGAATACGCGGCCCCAGGGCTCATGGAACACTTCATAGCGCGCGCCGACGATCTGAAGGTTGAGTTGAGCGTGCACAACACGGGTCGGCTGGAGGACCTGCTGAGAGAACGCGCGGCCGACGTGGCCATCGGCCCGGCTCCGGACGACGGCGGCAGCATCCGTTTGGCCGCTCGGCCCATCCTCAAGTACCAGATAGTAACCGTTCTGGGGTCCGGGCACCCCCTCGCCGGGGTCCGGACAGACCTTGCCCTGCTGCGCCGCCAGCACTGGCTTCTGGGGCCGTCCGCCATGGACATGACAGGGCTGGTCCCCGCAATCCTGCGGCGTTTCAACGTGCCCGAAGAGAACCAACGGGTCTACCAGAGCCACGCGGCCGCCATGGAGGGTGTCAAGCAGGGCGAAGGGGTGGGGCTGGCGCTGGGGTTCGTCGCATCCCAGGACCTCTCGTCGGGTGATCTGGTCACCCCGGTGGGGATACCGGTGCGCACCGACGGATCCTGGTCGGCGACCATGGCCGCCGACCACAGGGACGAGACCGGAGTGATCGCCGAGTTCCTCCGCTTCGTCACCACCCCGCGCGCGACCCAGGCCATGCTGCGCGGATCCGGAGTCCACCGTGGCCGCTTCCGCCCCGCCGTGCACGTCACCCTCTGGAACCACCACAGGTCGCCCGGCCACCGGTGAAGGGACGGAGGCCCGGCGCTGTGGTGTGTTGGGGAATTGAGCTGGATTGGGGCATTGAGTTGTCTTGAGGTGTTGTGCGGCTTCGACGCAGTTTCCACCGGCACTCTCGGTACTCGGTACTCGGTACTCGGCACCGAGTGCCGGGCACCGGGTGCCGGGATGCCGATCATGGTCTGACGCCTCCTGCCGATGGAGCGCACCGGGTTTCGAGATCGACCGGTATCTGGGGGCCGCGGCAGTACTGGTGGGTGGGGGTTTGTTGGTGGGTGCGGGTGGTTTCCCCTTTTCCTGCCGCTTGATGGTGGCCGTCTCCGCTGCGCGCGTCAAGGTCGTCGCCATCGAGCGCTTCGCGCGTCATTGGCGCTCCACCTTGACCCGCTTCGCTGCGACGGCGGGTTGGCGGCTGTCAGGAAAGGGGGAGGTGTGGTCGGGGAGGCGATGGGCCCGGAGGGCCCAACGGCACAAGCACGGCCTGGCGGCCGATTCCTGCCACTCCGCCGGAGCGTTGACGCGTGGCGGTGTCGCGGCTGGTCCATGTGTGCGGCGAACCACTGCGGCCTCCGGCCGGGTGCGCCACTCCGCCGGCGCTGAACGGTTGGCGGTGTCGCGGCCGGTCATTCTCTGCTGCGAACCCCTTTCGGGTGCCTTTCCCCGATGATCTTGCCCCTGTCTCCACCCTCGACGGTCGAGAGTGGAGACAGGGGCAAGATCATCCCCTATGAGCGACCTGGAATTCCAGGTGCGAACAAACACCAAGACGAGTGGGCAGATAAAGACCATTCCGGACGGCGAGAAAAGGGCACCCGAAAAGGGCCACGTTCGACCCGCCGAGCAAAAGAAAGCCCGAAGTCACCGAAGGCAACACTTCCTTTCTCCGGCCTTTTCGCTTACAATAGAAGAATGACGATCTCTCCCGAAGCACCCACCCCCACCGGGCACACCCCGGTGGATGCTGCGGTGGTCGCTGCTCGGGACGAGGCCACAGCGTTCTTTAACCGCGACGTGCCCCCGGGAGCGGCGGGCGAGGTGCTGGACCAGGCCACCCGCGTGTGGGAACAGCTCGACCAGATCAAAGTCTCCATGGCCGCACGGCTGGCCCAACTGGAGGCCACCGGGCAGCTGTTGGAACAGGGCGGACAGAGGAATCTGGAGGCGTGGCTGCGCCACGCCTTCGGGATCGCGGCCGCCCAGGCCAACGACCTGGCTCTGATCGGGCGGGCGCAGTTCCGTCAGGACATGGTCCCCACTCTGGAGGCGTTGCACTCCGGGGCCCTGTCGGTGGGTGAGGCCGCTGCGGTGATCAAGGGCGCCGAGGCCGGGGTGGAGAAAAGGGAAAAGGGCGACCACCCCGACCCGGAGCTGTTCCGCGCTAAAATGGAATGCGGAATCCTGGACTTCAAGGAGTCGCGCCCGAACATGTCGGTGGGTCAGATCACCCACTTCGCCCACCAGCTGTGCCTGCGACTCAACCCGAACAAGGTGGAAAAGGACCACGCGGCGGCCCACGCCGCCCGGGGTGCCCAACTGGTCACCACCTTCGACCGCACGTTCCTCTTCCAGATGTGGGGCTCGCCCGCTGACGCCCTGCGGATCCAGGTGGCCTTGGACAACTACCAGGTGCCCTTCCACCCCGAGGACGGGCTGTCCAAGTACGAGCGCACCTACGACGCCCTGATGGCCGCGTTGGG